>NZ_JBTEKS010000036.1:0-20731 GCF_054333355.1 Methylomagnum sp.
TTACGCCGGTCTGGAGTTCTAACTTTAGTTTGGGCATGGGCGTAAGCGTTTGAAAAAACGCCCAAACTAAAGTTCGGACTCCAGCGGTCGCAGCACTTGGTTCTCTTAACTTAATGGCCGTGACGCGCCGCGTGGGAACGGGCTATTCCGGCGGGCTGGCGGGCCGGGCTGGGTCCACGGACCCGGTTTCGGGGTGCCAAGGAAGGTGGTGTTTGCGGGGTGCTTGAAAAGCCTAAGTGGCTTCCTTGTCGCCCGCCCACCGGGTCCGTTTGTCCAGTCCGGCCTGCCAGCCCGCCGGAGGCATCGTTATTTCTTCTTCGCCTTGCCCTGGGCCTTGGCCTTGCCCTCGTCCAGCGGCAACAGCGGAATCCCTTCGGCCTTGAGCAACGCCTGAATATCCTTGGCCCGGCTCTTCAATGCGCGGTCGATGGCTTCCATCAAGGCTGTGTCGTCCTTCGCCACGCCCACCGAGGTGGAATAGTGGAACGGCACCTTCTCGCCATCGGCGCGGGTCTGGTTATCGGGGACGACGCGCATCTCCAGCTTGCCGCCGGACGCCTTGACGTAACGGGCCGCCTGCGGTCCCCACAGGACGGCGAGGTCGGCGTTGCCGGATTCCACTTCCTTGACCAGCTTTTCCGGGTCGTAGCGCACGTACTGGTTGCGCCGCGCCTTGAAGCCCACCAGCGATTGCAGGTAGTTGAACTGGTCGTAGTAGCGGCCCACCTTCTTCAACAGCGTTTCCGCCGGGGTGTCCGGCATGAAGGCGATTTGCTTGGCCTTCGTCACGAATTCGCTGTCGAAATCCTCCACCTTGACGCCCTTTTCCTTGCGGTAGATGAACACATAGCCGGAGCGGTAGTAGGGTGCCGAGGTCAACAGCCGGGGATCGTCCGAATCCGCGCCGATCACCACATCGCACAGCCCCCGCTCCAATTGGTCGCGGATGAAATAGCGGGGGTCTTGCCACCAGACGTTTTCCACCGTCATGCCCAGCTCCTCGGCCAGGATGTCCGCGATTTGGTTCTCGTAGCCCTTGCCGTCCTTGTCGGAGTACGGCAGTTCACTTTCCGCCGCGCAGACCTTGAGGGGTTCGGCGGCGTGGGCCGGGCCGGTTCCGAATAGGGGGAACAGCACGGCCAGTAGCGCAAGGCGCTTGAAACGCATAGATCAAAATTCCTATGTAGGGGGCATGTGGGAGCGGCCTTCAGGCCGCGACTGGTGACATCGCGAGCAGTCGTGGGCTAAAGCCCACTCCCACATCGTTGGCGGTTAATTGAGCGAGAACACGAACACCGAGCCGCCCATCTGGGTGTAATGGGCCAGTTCCTTGAACGCGCCCACCGCGCCCAGGCCCGCCGTCGGGTCTTTCAGGTCGAACACCAGACCGACGCCCGGCCAGCCGCCCACGCCGGAGTAAATCGCGACGTACTGCTTGCCGTTGTGCTGATAGGTGATCGGGTGGCCGATGACGCCGGAGGGCAATTGGAACTGCCATTTCAACTCGCCGGTGCGGGAGTCGCGGGCCTTGATGTAGCCATCCAGGGTGCCGTAGAACACCAAGTCGCCCGCCGTCGCCAGGGTGCCGCCCCACACCGCGAACTTTTCAGGCACTTCCCAGGCCATCTTGCCGGTGACGGAGTTCATGGCCTTGACCTGGCCCAGGGTGCCCTTCGGGCCGGGGTACATGTTGAGGGTCGCGCCGACGAAGAACTGACCCGCCCGATAAGGTCCAGGCGACCTTCAAATCCTTGACGTTGCGGCTGTTGATTTGGGTCAGTTTGCTGAAATGGGGCGCTGTAGTCCTTGGCCTGCATGACCCAGTTGCGGTCGTCCTGGGACAGCCGGTCCAAATCGGCGTTGGCCGCCGCCGTGCCGGGCAGGGCGGCGAGGCCGGTGGTGAACAGCAGGGCGCCGATGGCCGCCGCCAGCTTGCGCGTTTGCATGGGTTTTTCCTCCTATGCGGATTTCTTATTCAGGGCTGCCCGATGGCAGTGGGGCCGCTGTTTTGGCGACGGGGATTCTGCCTCACCGCCTTGCCCAAAAAGAACGGAAGGGAACCCAAAGATAATCGGGGAACCGCCCCTCAAAAACCGAGAGGCATTTCCCGGAATAACCCATTAAATCAGTGCCGAGGTTCAGGAAAATTTCCTTTTTTTCCGAAACGGCTTGAAAAGTATTGACCTGCCGGGAGCCTCCCAATACTTTGTCGGGATAATCCCTATTGAATCCACAATGAAGGTATGAGCCTCCGCTTCCGGCTGAACCTGATGATCGCGCTCACCATGCTGCTGATCGTCGGCATCGGGTCCGCCGTCGCCGTCCACAACGCCCGCCGCTCGGTGGAGGGCGAAATCGGCTCCACCGTCAATCTGGCCCTGCAACTCATCGAGGCCGGCCTCGCCGAGACCCGCAGCGCCGGCCGGCCCTTCTCCGAGTGGCTGATGCAATTGAGCCGCTTGGAACACACCCGGCACCTGCGCATCCGCGTGACCGGCGCGGCGCCCGAGCCGATCAACCTCACCGGCCCGGAAGGCGCCGCCGAAACCGCCGTGCCCGGCTGGTTCCACTGGGCCACCGCGCCGGACCCGGTGGGGCTGGAACAACGCCTGCCCGATGGCCGGGGCGGCACGCTGACCATCCTCATCGAGGCCGACGCCGACGACGAAATCGCCGAGGCCTGGCGGGAGACCGAAGGCTTCCTGCTGTTGCTGCTGGCCCTGGCCGGGGCCGTGTACGGCGTGGTCCATGTCACGGTGGGGCGGGCCTTCCGGTCGGTGGGGACCATCCTGCAAGGCTTGGAAGGCATCGAGAACGGCGATTACGGCAAGCGCCTGCCGGGCTTTTCCCTGCCGGAATTCGCCCGCATCGCCGAGGCGTTCAACCACATGGCCGCCGTCTTGGAGAAATCCCAGGCCGAGAATCACGCCCTGATCCAGCAATCCATCGTGATCCAGGAGGAGGAGCGGCGACACCTAGCCCGCGAACTCCACGACGAACTCGGCCAGTCCCTCACCGCCATCAAAGTCATGGCCGTCACCCTCCGCCAAGGCAGCGAGCAGAACCGGGAAGCCGTCGGGTATATCCTCGACATGTGCGACCGCTTGTTCAGCGTGTTCCGGGGCATGATGCGGCGGCTCCGGCCCAGCTTGCTGGATGATCTGGGGCTGGCCGCGTCCCTGGAGGACTTGGTGCAGGACTGGCGCAACAGCCATCCGGGCTTGGCCGTGGAATTCGCCTGCGAACCCGGCGTGGACGATCTGGCCAGGCACGCCCGCATCCACTTGTTCCGCATCGTCCAGGAGGCGCTGACCAATGTGGTCAAGCACGCCGAGGCCCGGCGGGTGTCGATCCAACTGGGGTTGGAAGGCGGCGGGGCCAACGCCGACATCGTGCTGCGGATTGGGGACGATGGCCGGGGCTTCAGCCCGGTGGCCTCCGCCCAGCCGCGCCGGGGCTTTGGCCTGGCCGGGATGCGCGAGCGGGTGGCGGGCCTTGGCGGGCGCTTCCGGCTCGACGCCCGGCCCGGCCAGGGCGTGGTCATTGAAATCCGTATTCCCAGCCAAAGAGAACCTGAATTATGAGTGCCAAAATCACCGTCATGCTGGTGGACGACCACGCCGTGGTCCGCGCCGGTTATCGTTTGCTGCTGTCCCAGACCGGGAAAATCGACGTCGTCTGCGAGGCGGCGCGGGGCGAGGAGGCCTGCCAGTTCTACCTGGATTACCAACCCGACATCACGGTCATCGACCTGAACATGCCCGGCATCGGCGGCTTGGGCGCCCTGCGGCGCATCCTCGGGCGCGACCCGTCCGCCAAGGTGTTGATGTTCAGCATCCACGACGAGCTGGTCTACGTGGCCCGCGCCCTGGAAGCCGGGGCCAAGGGCTACATCACCAAGAGTTGCGCCCCGGAGATGCTGGTGGACGCCGTGGCCCGGATCGCGGCGGGCGACACCTTCCTGGAGCCGGGGCTAGCCCAGAAGCTGGCCTTTCAAAGCGTCGCCCGCAACGATTCCCTGGTGTCCCTCAATTCCCTCTCGGCCCGGGAGTTCGACGTGTTCTGCCTGCTCGCCAAGGGCTTGAACACCCGCGAAGCCGCCGAGGAACTCCAGCTCAGCTACAAGACCGTGTCCAATTACGCCAGCCTCATCAAGGACAAGCTCAAGGCCAACTCCACGGCGGAACTGGTGCGGCTGGCCTATCAATTCGGGGTTATCAAGAGCTGACCTAATTCGCAAGCGCCGTAGGTCGGGCATGTACTCATGCCCGACGCCATCGCTCGGATTAAGCCTACGGGAATCGGAAAGTTAATCCCCGCCATATCCTTATTTTAAAAACCTCGGGAAGATTTCCCGGCCATAGTCGGGAAATCCTCCTATAGGGAGTATTCGGGGCTTCCCTTACCATTCCACCAAAACTCCCATTGAAAACAAATATTCAATAAGCCAATCGACTTATCCATGACTAAGAAAATCCAAACAAGAAACCCTGTCCGGGAGAATCCCGCCGCCGGAATCCCTCGCCTCTCCGCCCTGGCTCTGGGCATCCTCGCCACTTTTTCCGCGCAGGCGCAGGAACCCCGCTCCGCCAGCCCGGCGCGGGAGTTGGAACTGGACGAGGTGGAAGTGGTGGGCGTGACCCCGCTGCCGAGCCTCGGGATTTCGCTCAAGCAGGTGCCGGGCAACGTGCAATCGGTGGAGGACGAGCGGATGCTCAAGCAGGAATCCCTCAACCTGGCCCGCTTCATGAACCGGAATCTCCAGGGCGTCAACATCAACGATGCCCAGAGCAACCCCTTCCAGCCGGACGTGACCTATCGCGGGTTCAGCGCCTCGCCCTTGATCGGCACGCCCATCGGCATGTCGGTCTACCAGGACGGCGTCCGGGTCAACGAGCCGCTCGGCGACACCGTGAACTGGGATTTGATCCCCCAATCGGCCATCGCCAACCTGGACCTCCTGCCCGGCTCCAACCCGCTGTTCGGCCTCAACACCCTGGGCGGCGCCCTGTCGATCCGCACCAAGAGCGGGTTCAGCCATCCCGGCACGCGGGCGCAGTATTCCGGCGGCTCCTTCGGACGCAACAATTTCCAGTTCGAGCATGGCGGCTCCAAGGATCAGTTCGACTGGTTCCTCACCGGCAACGTGTTGGAGAACGACGGCTGGCGCGATCATTCCCATAGCAACATGCATCAGATGTTCCTCAAGGTGGGCTGGGAGAACGAGACCACCGATGTGGACTTGAGCTACACCTTCGCCAAGAACACGCTGACCGGCAACGGCGCCCTGCCGCAAGACATGCTGGCCGCCGACCGCGCCTCCGTCTACACCTGGCCCGACATCACCAAGCCGGACCTGAATTTCCTGAACCTCAAGGTCAGCCACGAGTTCTCCAAGGATTGGCTGCTGGCGGGCAACGCCTATTACCGCAGCAACACCATCGAGACCTTCAACGGCGACGTGGGCGAGGATTGCGAGCAGTTCGCCACTTTCGCCGAGTGCCGGGACGAGGAAGGAGAATTGGTGCCCTCCGCCGTCAACCGCCAATCCCGCAGCGTCCAGCAAGGCACCGGCGCACAGGCGCAGTTGAGCTATCTGGGCGACGTGTTCGATTTGAAGAACCGCTTCACCGTCGGCACCAGTTACGACTTCGGCCACACCGACTTCACCCAGTCGGAGCAGGAAGCCGCGTTCACCGCCGACCGGGGCACGGTGGCTTTGGAAGACGCCGAACTCGTCACCCATGCGCGGGGCACCAACCAATACTTAGGGCTGTTCGGCACCGACACCCTGTCCCTCACCGATTGGCTCCACGTCACCGCCTCGGGCCGCTGGAACCGGGCGGAAATCGACCTGGGCGGCTACGGCACCAACGAGGACACCGGCGACCGCACCTCCCTGGCCGGGCATCACATCTTCAACCGCTTCAACCCCTCCGCCGGGTTCACTGTGCAGCCCTTGGACGCCTTGGATGTGAAGGGCGGGCCGGTCCAGGATTTGACCTTCTACGGCAACTACAACGAGGGCTTCCGGGTGCCCACCCCGGTGGAGCTGACCTGCGCCGACCCCAACGCGCCCTGTTCCTTGCCCAACAGCTTCGTGGCCGACCCGCCCTTGAAGCCGGTGGTCTCGCACACCTTCGAGGTGGGCCTGCGCGGCAAGCTGCTGGACGCGGTGAAATGGAACGCGGCGTTTTTCCGCACCGAACTGGAAAACGACATCCTGTTCACTAATGTCGCGGGCGGCCTCTCGCGGGGCTTCTTCCAGAACGTCGGCAAGACCCTCCGGCAGGGCGTGGAATTCGGGCTACAGGGCAGCTACGAGAAATTCAACTGGTACATGAACTACAGCTTCATCGACGCCAGCTACCAGAGCTTCGCCACCTTGCAGAACGCCCTCGGGCCGGTCGGGGTCTCGCCCGGCGACCACATCCCCAGCATCCCGCAGAACCTCGTCAAGTTCGGGGCCGAGTATGAAATCCTCACCGGCTGGTTTTTCGGCGGCGATCTCCAATACGCCTCCAGCCAATACCTGCGCGGCGACGACAACAACCAACTGCCGCAGGTGCCCGGCTACACCGTGGTCAACTTCCACACCCGCTACCGGGCGCATGAGAACGTGGAGCTGTTCGCCATGGCCAACAACGTCTTCGACGCCAAGTACGAGAACTTCGGGGTGGTCAACCGCAACTTCTTCTCGGGCGCGGCGGAGGGCGGCACGCCCTCGCGCTTCCTGGGGCCGGGCGCGCCCATCGGCGGCTGGGCGGGCATCAGGGTGATGTTCGATTAAAGATCGGGCCTCGACGCCCCAATCACCCCCGCCCACGTCATCCGGCGGGGGTGTTTGTCACCGCAATTGAAGTGGACGCCGCCACCGGCAAAATCATTGAGGACAACGAGAAAGAGATTTACCAGATCGGCAAGGAATGATGTCCCCTCTGAGTTGAGTCGCGCCTAGCCCGTCACCGCCATTAGGGCGTTTTCAACATGAGTGTGCGGCGGCGAGAAAGGCCGAATCGGTTTCGCAAACCGAGTCGGCCTACGTGAACACCGTGAACCAAATATGAAAAATTCTCTATTAATTTAGGCGGTGGCCTAGCCCGTAGGATGCGGCTCCTTCGTCACCGCCTCCACGGGGCTTTCAAAAGCGGCGCGGCTTAATGCCTTAAAATACCCCCTCCGAACGCCCCGTCCCGCCGTCCCCATCCCCGAAATTCAAGGTCCATGCTGCGTTTCCTAAGGTCCATCTTCGAATCCCACCCCAACCCCGATGACGCCTTGCTGGAAGAAGTTCTGAAGAACGCCATCGAACGGGCCGTCGATAAAACGGATCATCGGCTGCGGGCACTCGGCAACTACGGCAAGCGCTTGCGCGGACCCGTCGAACACGCCCTGCGCCACGTCAACGGCTTGATCGGCCAATTGCCGCCGCCGGTTGAAATCAGCCCCGACCGCTACGGCCACGACCCCCGCTTGCGGGCCATCTTCGCCTCGGCGGCACACATGACCGATGTGCTAGGCCGCTTCCAAACCGTGCGGGAATATCTGGAGCAGCGGCCCGGCCTGCCCCCGGACAATATTTACGGGCTGTTAAGCACCGCCAAAAAAGAAAAGCGGACGCTGGGCATGGAACTGGACGGCGATTTGCTGAAGCGGGACGTGCTGCAAACCGCCATCTCGTTCGAGGACCACCACTTTCTCGCGTCCAGCGACAGCGAGGAATCCGCCCGAACCGAACTGGCCGGGCTGGGCTTCGATTTCCTGTTGCAAAACGCCGTGGAGAAAATCGCGGCGCAACGGCTCCGGCGCGGCGAATTGGCCCGGACCCGCCAGATTCTGCGGCGCAAGCTCCTGTCCTCGAAACCCGGCACCCTGGACGTGGCCACCCTGGAAGCGGACATCGCCCTCATTGACGAGGAGTTGGGCCACTTCGGCGGCATCGAGCTTAGCCTGACCGAAAGCCTGCAACACGTCGAAGCCGTCCTGAACGACGCCGATCAATGGCTCGCGCTGGCGCCGTTCCGGGCGAGCCTGGATTACCGCAACGTCAAGAACGCATCGTCCGAGACCCTCGAAATGAGCGAGGTCACGTCGCTAAGCGGAATCCAGCGGATTGTTTTGTTTGGCTATATTCCTCGCAGCCAGTTGCCGGCGCGGAAGGACATGTTGAAGCTAGGGCGGGCCTATCTAGGCTGAGCGGCGGCCAGCGGCTTCCAGTCAACAATCTGGTTCTTCTCGTTATGTCGAGGCAGGAATCCTTCACGGGAAACGCGCCATTGGAGGGTGCCGTGCGGTCCCTTTCCTGGGGCGTTGACGGAGAGCGGTGACGCACGGGGTGACAGGGCCGTTAGGAAGCGTTTTCAGGCGGCGGCGAAGACCCCGGAAGATGGCGGACGCCCCAGAAATAACCCTTTGATTACGGTGGACTTGCCTTGTGAGTTGAGGTAGAACCCCTGGCACCTACGTAATTTTTCCTATCCCAACGGCCATGTCCACCGCCGACCCACGCCCGGATAAGAACGGTCACGAACCGGAAGTGTGCGCCGCCCAGGTCCGGTTGCTGTATGAACAAGCCCCCTCGGCCCTCATCGCCACCCTCGCCAACGCGGCCATTCTGGTTTTCATACTCTGGAAACTGGTCCCGCCCCCCTTGCTCCTGGGCTGGCTGCTGGCCTGCGCGCTGGTCGCGCTCGGCCGCTTCGGGCTGCGCCGGGCCTACCTGCGCCGCCACCCGCCCCCGGAGGAATCGCGCCAGTGGAAGCGGCGCTTCCTGAGCGGGGTGTTGGCGAACGGCCTGCTGTGGGGGGTGGCCGGGTTCTTTTTCTTCGTGGAACAGAGCCATCTCCATCAACTCTTCCTGGCCTTCGTCCTGGCCGGCATGGCCTCGGGGTCCATCGCCACCCTGTCTCCCGTGCGCAACGCCTACCCCATGTTCCTGGGACCGGCCCTGTTGCCGTTCGTGGTGCGGTTGGCGGGGGCGGGCGATGACGTGCAGATGGGCATGAGCGGCATGATGCTGCTTTACATCGTGATGATGGGGATGATTTCCCGGCGCCAACACTTGGCCGTGACCGAGTCCTTGCGGCTGCGCTTCGCCAACCTCGACTTGCTCGACGACCTGCGGCGGGCCAAGGACCATCAGGCGCTTGTCAATCGGGAACTGGCGGCGGAGATCACCGAGAAGCATCTGGCGCAATTCTCACTGGAGCAGGCCAATTGCGCCCTGGAGCAACGGGTCTGGGCGCGCACCGAGGCGCTGGTCCAGTCGGAGCAGGCCCTGCGCGAAGCCGACCGGCGCAAGGACGAATTCCTCGCCCTGTTGGGCCACGAATTGCGCAACCCCCTGGCGCCCATCCGCAATGCCGTGCAGATCATGAAGCGGACCAACCTGGACGCGGCGCGGATCGCCTGGTGCCGCGATGTGATCGACCGGCAGGCCGAACACCTGGCCCGGCTGGTGGACGATCTGCTGGACGTGTCCCGCATCAGCCGGGGCAAGATCGAACTCCGGCGGGAACCCCTGGCCCTCGCGGACATCGTGCAGCGGGCGGTGGAAACCAGCCGCCCCCTGATCGACGCCCGCGGCCATGAACTGACCGTGCGCCTGCCGCCGGAGCCGGTGCGGGTGGAAGGCGACCGGGTCCGGCTGGCCCAGGTGGTGTCGAACCTGCTCAACAACGCCGCCAAGTACACCGACAAGGGCGGGCGGATCATGCTGGTGGTGGAGCCAAGCCACGAGGATGTTCTGATCCGGGTGCGGGACAATGGCCGGGGCATCGACCCGGCGGCGCTGTCCTGCCTGTTCGAGTTGTTCTACCAAGTGGACCGCACCCTCGACCGCGCCGAGGGCGGGCTGGGCATCGGCCTTTCGCTGGTCCGCAGCCTGGTGGCGATGCACGGCGGCGCCATCTGGGCGGTGAGCGAGGGGCGGGGCCGGGGCAGCGAATTCCTGGTCCGCCTCCCGCGCCTGCCGGATTCGTCTCCGGGCCAGTCATGGCTGACGGGCAGCGGCGGGCCGGGTCAAAGCCATGACGCGCCTTCCGAGAGCCACCGGAACCCGTCCGGGGGCGGGGCCGAAACCCGGCGCGTGTTCAAGGTATTCGCCTGAATGGTCCGCGCCAGGCGTCCGCAACTTCCGGGACGTTATACTGCGTTCATCCACAAACTGAACATCTTGCCCCCTCTCCCCCTGGGAGAGGGTTGGGGTGAGGGGGATTAAAAAGTTCAGTTTGTGGCTATTTCGAGTATATTTCCGAGCAAATCCTAACGCGACGGAACCGCCCGGAACGGGGGCTTCCTACGCGCCACCTTCTTCTTAATGTCCCTGACCTTGTCTGGAATCCCGGCCTCCCGTTCCGTTGCCGGCGCTTCCAGCCATTCGATGAACGCCCTGAGCGCCTCGGCGGCATCGTCCGTCTCGGATGGATTGCCGCCCGGCTCGGTCTTCAGTCTTTCCCATTCCCCGTAGACCGTCTCGAAGTCTTCCAGCAACGCCCGGTTCAGCCACAAGCAGCGGCAGGCCAGATGCGCCGGGCAATTCTCCCGCACGGTGTTTTCGGCGAACTGCTGGAACCCAGGCTCCCGGAACCGGGTCGGCCAGCTCGGCAGCATGACGCTGAGGCGGAACGAATAGAAATCGTCCTTCCGCTGGTGGGGCTTGAGCGACTTCCGGCGCAGTTCCGAAGACTCCGCGAGACGGGCGATGTGCGCCGACACGGCCAGCTTCTCCTGTTCCGCCGCGTCCTCGTCCGCGCAAGCCCGGCCCCGGGCGATGACCTCGCCCCGGCCCCGGTCGGCGGTCAGGGCCAGCCTGTACCCCGGCCCCTCGGGATCGGGCAGAATCCGGTAGTTACCCGGAGAGACGCCCTCCTTGAGCACCGCCTCCAGCCGCCGGTTCGCCGACACTTGGTCGCGGTCCCGGCTCTCCAGGCACAAGCTCTTGCCATTGAAGATGTCGTGGCCCCAGAAACCGACCTTCGCGGGCGTGTGCGGACGCAGCAGGATGTGTTCGACCACGTACAGGCATTCGCCGACGAACGGGTCCGCGCCGCCGTCCTCGTCCTCGCGGCAATCCTCCGAGGCCGGGGCGCCGTCCGTCGCCACCGGCCTGACGGTGGGGGCGTAGCCCCCGTTCGCGTCGATATGGCCCTGCAAGCCGAGCAGAAAATAAAGCCGCTGCTCCAAACCCGACCGCCTTTCCCAGCCGGGCTGTCCGGGCCGCTGTGATTGCCCGGCGGCGGGGCCGTCGTCCGCCGCTTCGTCCCCTGCCCGCCAATAATCGAGTCCCCTGCCCCGGCCACCGCTCAAGGCGGGATACCGCCCCAGGAAATCGGTCTTCCAGCGGATGGATTCCCGGTAGAAATCGGCCTTCTTGTGATAGGGCCTCGGGTCCAGGCGGGACAGGGACAGATCGTCGAATTCCTCGTTGAAGCGGGCCAGGAGATGGTCGAGGAAACGCTCGCGGCGGCGCAGGAACAGGGCATCGGGGTCCCTGATGAGGCGTTCCAGGTTGCGCGCGTAATCATCGACGACCTGCCGGGCGGCGTTCTGCGGATGGTCGGGCAGGCGTTGGATAAACGTGTCCGGCACCGGGGCGTTGGCCCTGAGCCGTTTCAGCCGGTCCACCAGCTCCCGGATTTCCTCGTGGGCCTGGGTTTCGGCGCCCAGCCGTTTCTCGCCACGGGCGATGATTTCCGCCGTGGCGAAATCCCGCAGCACCACGCTCAGTTCGCCGCTGCTGTGCTGGACCACGGCGTAATTGGATTCCCGTAGGCCGTTCTTGAGAATCTGCCGCACCCGCGCTTCGCGGGCCGCTTCGTCGGGCAAATCCGAGCAACTCAGCAGCACCCGCGCCCTGTCGTCCACCACCCGCACGCCGATGGACTGCTTCGGGTGAACCTTGGCCACGTACCGTCGGCGCAAGCCCGCGTCCCGCTCCAGCCGACTCATGAACCCGGTCAAATACCGGACCTCCCCCCGCACCCGTTCGACCGAAACGAAGTGGGCGGCGCCGATGGCGAGGACGTGCTTGCCGGGGTCTAGAAGCACTAGCCGGATGTCGCCGTCGGACGCTGAGTCCCATTGATAATTGTCCGGGTCTTTGCCGGCGGCGATGATGGCGTCGCCGAGCCGCAGGAATTCCTGCTCGTTGCTCGCCATCTTGCGGCTGCGCAGGAGGATTTCCATGGAATGCCCGCCCTCGCCGACGGAAGGCCGCTCGTCGATGATGCAAATCGAAAAGCGGCCCGGTCCGGGCGTTATGTTGCGGCTCCGCCGCAGCACCTCGATGGCGTCGGGCGGGTCCGAACCTCGCGGCGGAACATGGGCCAGGGGCAGGGAGAAATAGGTCCGGTCGAGCGTGGGGTCCAGGGAGAACAGGTCGGCGGCATGGGCCAACTGGGCCAGGTAATTCGCCAGCAGCTGCTCGAAAAACAAAAGGTACGCCTTGAGTTGGCGGGCCTCCGCCAACCGCCGCCGGCGCTGCGAGGCCGCGTCCCCGGCCTCGCCGCCGGGCAGCTCGGCACGGCGGCTCTCCGGTATGCCGTACCGGCCAATGCCGTAAACCATGGGGAACTGATGCTGGATCGAATAATAGTGGCCGATGTTCTGGGGGGTGCCCTCGGTCGGCTTTAGGTAGGCGCTGTGTTCCAACTTGAGGAAGTCGTAGGCCGTCGCGTCCTTGCGCTCGTCGAAATAGGCCTTGAGCTTTTTCCAGAGCCGCCGGGCGTCGATTTCGACCGGCTGGCCGCCTTCCGGCCTCACTTCGATCCGATAAGCCTCGCCCGGCGGCAACGGGCGGGAAATCGAAGGATGCAAGTGGGGCACCGTGTCCGGCGGCAACCTCACGATGCCGTTCCGGGCCTCGTCGATGTCAAGGTCTTTCACGTACTTGACCCCGGGCACGGCCAGGATGGTGTTTCTCACCTGCCCCACGGCAATCTCCCGTGGCAGGTCCTTCAAATCGCCGTCCCTGGCGATGCCGTAATCGAGCCGTGGCCCGACGAAAACCTCGTCCGGCGGAATGTTCGCGCCGAGGCTCACATCGACCGGCGTCAGTTTCGGATCGGGCGCGAAGCTCTCTTGAAGGCTAATCATGATCTTCGCCAGCACGTCGATTGGATTGGCGTCGTCGCCGATCACGACCGCCACCCTGACGGTGATTCCGAAGGATTTCAGGAGGCGGATGCTTTCCACATCCTCCGCCAGATTGCGGTGAGCGCTCATCAGGCCTTGGATGTCGCGCCGCACCTGTTCCTCCAGATTGCGCCGATCCAATCCCAGGTCCGGGGCCTCGACAAAAATGTTATACAGGCCGTGGATGCCCAGCGGATGGGACTCCACGGGTTTCAGCCACACGTTGTCGACGTTATCAACCTGGTCGTAAATCAGGTTCCGGTAGTCGTCGATGGTCAGGGGATTGCAGGTGAGTATCTGGTCGCCGGGATACAGCACATCCTGGCCGGGCCGGTGGCGGAGGGCGCCGGTTTCCGCGAGCATGTCCTCGACCCGATAGCCGGTGCGGTAAGCGAGATCGGTCAAGGCGTAACACAACTGCTCTAGGATGGTGACGCCGGGGTCGTGTTCGTTGTAATCGGTCCAGTGATCTCCCGCGAGTTGCTGGCATAGCCGGATGCCTTCCTTCAGAAGATGGTGATAATCCATGCCTGCCGATGGGGGAGCCTGCCTAGATATGTGCTGTGCCGATACCATAATGACCCAATGTGGTTGGTGGGACTGACTCTGGAAGGCTATGGGGAAGCCTGGGAAGCGAACATGACCAAATGTACTACATCAAGGTTTATTCGCCGCTCTTTACATCCCGCCCCATCCGCTTGAACGGCGGAATCGGTTGTGTAACCATCCACCGAGCCTCTTCACCCCGCAGATTCCGTGCGGTTTCTAAGCTTCGCTGGGCTGTCCGGTTCGTTCCCTGAGCGGAGTCGAAGGGAGCGGGACCGGGCAGCCCGCCAATTCCGGGAAATTGTTTTCGGCCACATCCTTAGCAACGTCTGAAGACTGGTGCAATGAGCAAGAGCAAGGCGGATTTAAAAGAGTTTTTCAAAAACGGCCAGCGCCCGAACGAAACCCATTTCGCGGAAGTCATCGACTCCTTCGCGCTCGATGAGGGTTTGAAATGCCATGTCGAGGCGTACGAAAAAGAAATCCGGGGGCTGAAAAATCGGATCGAGGCTCTGGAACGCCAGTTGGACGACTGCCGAAATCAGATTGATAAACTCCGGGAATCCGCCGTGCCTTACGAGGAGTTCCAGCGCCTCCTCGATGAGTTCAAGCGCCACATCGAAGAAACCAAGCCCTTCGTCGTCGATCCCAAACCTGGCCCCGTGGTCCCGAACGCCCGGCCCGGCACCGAACCGGCTCAAGCGCAAACCCCGGTTCAATCTCCGGTCCCGTGTCCGATCCAGGCGCAACCCCCGGTTCAGCCCGCGGCCCAGACCCAAACCCCGGCTCACATTCCGGTTGAGCCGCTGGTCCAAGCACAACCGCCGGTTCAGTCCGCGGCCCAGACGCAATCCCCGGTTCAAGTTCCGGTTGAGCCGTTGATCCAAGCACAGCCGCCGGTTCAGCCTTCACCTACGCCGCCGATCCAACCGCCGCCGCAGGCTCCCGCACCCGCTCAGGCCGCAAAGGGCGAATTGGTCCCGAATGCGGATGGCTCGTTCGCCTACCGGAGGTAAGCCATGCCCCGAGTGGACATAGAAGGCATAGGGACCATCGTTTTCCCGGACGATATGACCCCGGAGGAAATCCGGGCCGTGATCGAACGGGATATTCTGCCGCCGGAACCGCCGCCTCCGCCCGTGGAAGAAGCCCCCGCGCTCTCCGCCGAACCGCCCGGAGTCCCCCAGATACCAGGGGAATCAGCCGAAACGCTAGCCCCGGAACCAGCGCAGGCCATGGACCAAGGCGAACCTTTGGGCGTGCCGTCCGCCCCGGTTGAGGAACCCGTCCCCGCCGAACCGCCCCAAGCCGAAGCCGTCGAAACACCGCTCCCGGAACCGGCGCAGGCCATGGATCGAGGCGAAGCTCTGAGCGTGCCATCCGCTCCGGTTGAGGAATCCGCCCCCGCCGAACCGTCCCAAGCCGAAGCCGACGAAATGCCGGGCACTGTTCCCGGCGGGGAGTCCGCATCGCTGGCCGAACCCGTGGTCGCCGATGCGCCGCTGACCAGGGATGGCGAGTTCGGGCGCTATATCAGCGCCTACGTGTCCCTGAGGCCGGTGATTGGTGCGGGACATTACGATGCCGAAGATTCGGGCTGGAACATCACGGTCCAAGCCTACTTGGAACAAAGGCTCCAGGACCAAATTGATTGGTATGACCGCAAGGGCCAGATCATGCAAACGTGGTTCAAGCGCTTGCGTTCCCTGGAAATCATCGCCGCTTCGAGCATTCCGTTGCTGTCGGGATTCGCCGAGGGTTCCCACTATGTCGCGCTGGCGATGGGGGGCGTGGGCTTCTTGATCGCCGTGATTGCCGGGATGCTCAGCCTCAACCAATACCAGGAGCGCTGGATCGAATACCGCTCGACCGCAGAAGCGCTCAAGCAGGAGAAGTTTCTGTTTCTCGCCAGGGCCGAACCTTACGAGGGCGAACGGCCCTTCGCGCTGCTGGTGAAGCGGGTGGAAAGCCGCATCACCAAGGAAAACGGCTCCTGGACTCGGAATGCCGCCGTAACGGTGAGCCGAACACTGCCGAATCCGCCGCCCGGCATAACGCTCGGATCACCGGATGGCCACTCGCCGTAATTGCCGCCGACTCAACCGCGTTCGACGCCCATGCGCGCCGTCGCGCCCTATGGCACTTGCACCGTCGCCTGTCCCGCGAAATTCAGGCTGATTACGCCCCCCCACAGGCACATCAGCTTGGAGGCGTCATCCAGGGCTGGCATGGCCCCGATCAACACGGTCGCCGCGCCGGGAACCCAGGGCGCGGGCGTATTGGGAATGCAGGGCATGGGCGTGAGCGCTCCCATGGCCGCCGCCGTCGCCGCCGCGACGGTGGGATTGGCGGGGCTGCTGCACATGCCGAACGGCGGAATATTCACCAGGGGCGCCGAATCCATGATGGTGGCCGCAGGCGAGCCGGTCATGACCCGGTTCACGGGCAAGACCATCAACGCGCCCGGCGCCGCGCCGAAACTGCATTGCATCATGGCCCCCATGCAGACTTGCATTGCCATGGACTTGATTCCTCGCTGATTCAAAAAGAAGGTAAACCGCACCCGCCCGGTGAAAACGCGCCAAGGATATGACCGCGAATAACGTCCCCGAATCACCGTGGGAGCGGTCTTTAGGCCGCGACAATACCGCGCCGGGTCGTGGCCTGAAGGCCACTCCCACAACCGCCGGCTTCTCGGCCTCGGGAAATTTTTTTCGCCCACATCCTAACTAACCGCCCACGATCAAATCGTCCCCCACCCGCAAATCGCCGATGCCCACCGGGCTGATCTTCGCCGCCGCCTCGGCGTCCCAATCGCCGTCCACCACCACGAAATCATGGCTATCGGCGGGCACTAGCACCGACCAGGGCGCCGACGCCAGAATGGGTTGATCCGCCGCGTCCCGGTCCAAGCCTTTCCGCCCCGCTTCCGGGGGCCAATAATCCCCGCAATACAGGTCTCCCAGACGGTAGGTCTGGAGGAGGGTCAGGCTTGTCAATTGCTCCACATAGGGCAGGTTTTCGATGAACCGCTGCACCCGGTAGCCTTGGCCGATGCCTTGGCCGATCTCCAGCGGAATTCCGGCGGCGTGACGCCAGGGCGCCAGAAACCCCTCGACCTCCGCCGTGAGCCGCCGCACGCCCGGCCCGATTTCCGTGCCCTGGGCGAATCTGACCCCGGCGAACAGCTTGACCCGCTCATACACCGGGTTGCGGACGCGAATGCCCCGGACGAATGGCGAAACATAGCGGGCCAGATAATCCCGTATCTGGGAGAGGACGTGCTGCGGCAGGCCGGGTTCATGGCAGGCGTCGCCCTGCTTCCTGACCGGGACCGCCACCAGCACGATTTTGCCCGGCGGGACCGGATCGGTTCGATAGCCCTGGCTGTTGTTCCAGGCGATGCATTTGACCTGCCCCACCTCGGGGAAAGCGTCCAACACGATGCGCTCGTAATCGCCGGGCTGGATTGCCCGCCGCTTGTGCCGCAACCGCTCGCTGACCCGAACCCGGAATTGCTCCGTGGATTCCTTGGTGCGCCCGCCGGTGGTGGGAAACGGCTGGAACACGCCCACAATGGCGGGCATTTTCTTGGCGAATTCCTTGATCGTGCCCGGTGGCAGCAGGCCGCCCGAAATGTCGGCGGGATCGTCGGCATGGCGCGTGGCCGTGACCGCCTGGGTGTAGATGCTCACGGCGCGGGGGCGGCTTTCCGCCTCCTCCGCGACGCTCGCCTGAATCCAGAACAGGCCCGCCGGCATCACGACATTACCGTTATTGATCTCCCGTGGGATTCGGAGCTTGACGATACCGGAACGCATTAACCCGGCGGTCGTGTCCTTGACCAGGGCGGGCCTGGCGAATTCTCGCCAGCGGTTGTCGGCGAGATAGTGCCAGCGGACGACCCTATCCCGGGGGTCCGCGTCTTCCGGCGACTCGTCGAACTGGTTGGGGTCGAAGCTGTCCCGGAGGTGAAACAGCAGCGTGACCGTTTGGGGCGGATCGAGATCGGCCAGCCCAATGCAAAGATAACCCTCCCCGTCGTAGGACGTGAACAGGGTCTCCACGTTCTGGTTGCCATCCGAGTAGCCGAAGGGAGAAACGCGGAACACCCGGAGCCGCTGCGAGTTGGCTGTTCCGGGAGTCGGCTTCTGCGCCAACGCCAGGCGCTCGGCGGCGACATAATCGACCGATACGGCCTGGGTCCAGGGCACGAATGGCGGGTTGGGCGGCTCCAGGAGTGGCACGCCGGGCGCGTCCGGTTGGGCGTCTCCGGCGTCGGGCGGCGGTTTGGGCGCGTTGATGGCGCGGATCGCCGCCGCCAGGTTGGCGCGGGCGATTTCCGCCACCGCCTGGGGATAAATCTCGTGGCCGAAGCCATAGAGCGGCTCGGCGAATTCCAAGCGCAATGCGTAGGGTGGCGGCAGGTCGCCGGATTGGCCCCGCTCGGCGTTGGTGGGGACCGGCAGCGCCTGGGGGAAATCGAAGCTCAGGATTCTTCTCGGCGACAGCGTTTGATTGGCTTCCCCGGCCTGCTCGAAGAGGCGGAACGGGGTTTGGCCGGGCGCTTCAAAAACCTCCCGGTGAACCTCCTGCCACCGCCCCTCGGATTTCGCCAGCAAGCGGGCCTTGAAGCTGGCATTGTCGATATTCCGGCAATACGCCCGGTAGTAGGCGCCGAAATCGCCCGGCAGATTGAGCCAGTCGATGTTCAAAGTGACTTGCGCCAGCGGCTTTTGGCTCAATTCCCAGTGGCCGATTTCCAGGGCGGTGCCCGGCAGGGGGCGCGGGCCGAACGGCTGGAACGGCTGGTCCCCTTTGATGGGACCGACGCCGCTTTGCAGCCGGAGCGCCGCGAGTCCCTTGACCTCAACCCGCACCGCCACCTCCGCGATGACTAGGCTCTTGAAAAAGCTGTGGGCGTAAACGCGGGCGGCGGGATTCAGCAGAAAGCGCAGGCCGGGCCGGGCCGGATTGGTCTCGAAGTCGTGGCTGGCGCGGCGGCATTCGACGACGGCGGGGTCCACGGCCTTCAAGGCGAATTCGAGGTCCATGGCATCACTCCCCGGTGAGGGGCGGCGGCGCAATTCAAACCGTTCGACGGCGACCCAGCCGGTTGCGCCGCTGAATTGCAATAGAAAGGCGTCGTTCAGCAACGCCTGATCTCCCGCCGGGTCATCGCCGGGGGAGGCCTTCCGATTCAGATACCCGGCCGCCTCCGCCGCTTGCCGGTACGCCTGGATGGCTGCAGCCAGCTTGTCGGCATCGGCGAACCTGAACGTGAGGGTGATTTTCCGCCCGCCCTCCTGCAACAGCAGGACGGGGGAAACGATCATCAGCCCGAGCCGGGCGTGGAGCGCTTCGGCGCTTTCCTGGCTGCGCTTGGCGACATCGCGGCCAAAGGTGGGCCAGCCCGAGTCCGGGTACTTGAGGGGCTTGCCCAAGCCGTCTTCCGATGCGGCGGAGGGACAGGCCAGGATATGCGTGACCCGCCGCGAACCGCCCCCGGAGGAAGCCGCGACGTACAGGGTTTTCAAGGCCGCCACCCGGGTTCTATTGAGCCAGGTGTCCTCGTCCACCGCGTACAGGATGTCCTTGCCGTCCGCCGTCTTGCCCCCCCGCAGGAGGGTTCCGGCTTTCAGCTCGAAGTCGCCGACCTGCTTGGCCAGTTGGAAATACAGATGGGCCGTGTCCGGTTGGCTGTCGCGCTCCCGGAGCTTCAGCACGGTGCGGTAGTAATAATCGAGATGGCGCCCGGTGAAGCGGTTCAGGTCCGCGCGGACCTGATCGAACAGCCTGAGGAAGGCGATGTACAGGGCCGTGTGCGGCGGATGGTCCGGTCGCTCCAGGGAATCCCGCAACATGGACCGGGCCATTTCCACCAGCGGACGGCTGGCCTTGTTGGTGGCATTGAGGGCGCTGACCAGGCGCTCCACGGGCGAGGCCGGCGGCTCCCGTTCGTCCGCCGTGCGTTCCGCCCAGAGCGGGCCGAATTCGTAGTTATCCTCGGCGGCCCAGTCATCGAGCCAGTTATGCCATGGCTGCCGGCTGTATGAGGACTGGTAATGCCGCCGCAGGTCTTCCTTGATGACCGATTCCAGCGTCACCTGGATCGTCGCGCCGTCGTTCACCCATTCGGCGATTTTGACCGTGCGCCGGTGCCAGCCGTCGATGCGCTGCGTGGCCCGGTAGAACGCCTTCAGCGCTTCTTTTTGCAAGGCTTTCGAGTCCAGCGGGAGGTCGCCGTCCGCCTCCCCGGTCAACTGGCGCTCCAGGTCCAGCACCTGCGAGCTTTCCAGCTCCAGATCGACCGTGCAGATTTCCGCCAGCAGGAAACTCATGTCGAAGGCAAAGAAGTTCGACCAGTCGCGATCCGCAGAATGGCCGTCCGGCTCATGATAGGCCAAAAGCTTTGCAAACCCGGTGGCGAATACCATGAGATCGGGCAGGGAACGCCCGTCCACCGGCGCGTAACCCGGATCGAGGGCGGAGCCGGAACGCCGCTGCTGCGTCGAGCCGGTCCCGGAACTCACCCCTTGCGGGCGTTCGTTGTCACGGTGCATGGCCGAATCAATCGAGCCGACGCACGTTCGTGCCTTCGAGGAGGTAGAACGGATAAACCATATTGCTACGGGTATTGGTTTGGATGACGGTGTAATCGAGTTCGATGAACAACAGCCCGTCGGCATGGGCGTGTTGACTGACGTTAATGGCGTCCACCCGGATGCGTGGCTCGAAATAAAGAATGGCGTCCGCCAGCAGGGTTTCGAGCTGGGTCACCAGGGTATCGTTGACGCCCTCGAACACCAGCGCGTGCAGCGGGCAGCCATAGCGGGGCAGCATGATCCGCTCGCCCGGCAGCGTGGAAAAAAGAATGCCTAGACTCTGGCGAATGTCCGCATCGGCTTCGACCATCCGCACCCCGGATGAAGCCGCGTCGAACGTCGGCGGAAACCCCCAGCCCCGCCCCAAAAAGCTGTTTTTACGGTCGCGCACTGCCTTACCCTATTTTTTCTGTTATTCAATCCAGTGGTTGTCGGGCATGTATTCC
>NZ_JBTEKS010000037.1:0-20130 GCF_054333355.1 Methylomagnum sp.
GCGGGTGAGGCGCAGTGGCGGCGGATATGGGCGGGGTATCTTTCGTTGAATGTAGCGGGATTGGAGTTCGCGGGGCGGTTGTTGGGGCGGCATATGTTTTGGGCGTAACGTTTGGCTTGTCCGCTGCCTTGGAATCGATCAAACGGGTGGGACTTGCCTGATACAGGCTTGGGGTGTATAAGAAATCCTACGAAATGACCCCGCTAAAAATAGCCGACACAACGTACATACGGGTTAGCGGGGGATCAAATCGTCTTATACGCCCTAAATGGTGTAATAAAAGACGCCTTTTAGGGGGTCTATTTCACGTTAGGCTCTGACAAAAATGATTGATAGCACACTAATATTTATAGATGGTGAAAACCTGTCCTTGCGATATCAAGACATGGTTAAATCCGGTGCAATTCCAGCACCAGATAATATTATTATTGACGACTGCTTTGTATGGAATCCACGCATCCTCAAAGATCACTATTGGAACCTTAAGCGATTATCTTACTACACCAGTGTCGTTGGAGACGATAATCTGGTTAGAGAAGTACGCGAAAAAATTTCTCATACCACTTTCACTTGCAATACCTTAAGAAGTTTAGGCAATCAAACAATTAGTCAAACCGGTCAATTCATTCCATTTGTGAGAAAGAAAAGTAAAAAGTCACGAAAGGAAGGCATTTGTGACATTATGATCGCAGTCGACGTAATGCGTGCTTGCTATCGCGATCACGCACAAACAATTTGGCTATTTAGCGGAGATGGTGACTTCATTCAGCTTTTTGAAGAAGTCGTCCATAGCGGCAAGCAAGCATATGCATCCGCATTTTCTTCAGGTTTATGTAACGACATCCGTTTTGTTGTTGATGAATTTATCCCGTTAGATAAATACTTCTTTGTCGAAGCAACAGATACAACAGCAGAAGATGCATCTACTGTTGAACCTGACTTACTGCTCAACAACGTAGCCGAACAGTCCGTAGCATGAGCCTAACGAGTCGATGCAGCGGAAAACGCCCTTTGCTTCTTTCTTTTGTTGCTGTGGTTATTCGAAGTTTCCGACTTCGGTCAAGCTTCCCGAAGGGCGTTTCCGCTGATCTTGAACGTTAGCCAGCGTAGCCCGGATGGGGCCTTGCGGAATCCGGGGCCATAGCGGCGCGGGATCATCCCGGATTCCGCTACGCTTCATCCGAGCTACGCTGGCTGGTTTGTTTGTTCGACACCAATATGAGACTGGAATCGATAGCTTTCTTTCTGATGGGCCTTATCTTTTTGGGAATCAGCGGCTGTTCAACAATTGAACGGAGCTTGCTGTTCTATCCGACCCATAGACCCCATGACAACAGTCTGACACCGTGGATTAAAAATGGTGAGGTGATTGGTTACTCCCGAAAAGTAGAATCCCCCAGCAACGTATGGCTGATGCTTCACGGAAATGGCGGTCAGGCGTCTGATCGCCTGTACGCAATACCGAGTTTCTCCTCTGGGGATTCCGTATATATCCTTGAATATCCTGGTTATGGGAACCGTAAAGGCACTCCGTCAAAAGAGGCTTTTGATCAGGCCGCCAGAGAGGCTTACGAGTTCCTGAGAGAAACGCACCCTCGTGTCTCTGTATGCGTGGTTGCCGAATCAATCGGATCTGGCCCCGCATCAACCCTTTCTAGCCTTAATCAATCACCGGACAAATTCGCTCTCATTGTGCCTTTTGACAAGCTGTCCTTAGTCGCCGAAGACCACTTCCCCGCTTTTCTTGTACGTCTGTTATTAAAAAATAACTGGGACAACGTAAAGGCTCTTTCAAACTATAAAGGTCCGGTGGAAATTATCGGGGCTGAATTCGATAATGTTATCCCGATAAGACATGCCAAAGCCCTTGCCACTGCCATACCGGGATCAAAACTGACACTCATCACTGGCGGTCACAACGATTGGTCGTTTGAAGGTCGAGTAAAGATAAGAAATTAGCACGTGGGTTGGGGTGAGGCACGAACCCCAACATTTCGAGGGTTGGCGTTGGGTTGGGGTTCCTTCGTCACCCCGACCTACCGCCCCAATCTGGATCAAAACCCACATCCCATCCCAGCCCGCTTTGTAAATATTCACACGATTTCCCGTCAAGCCATCACAGCTTCAAGCGGTAGTGTTGCCATATCCTAACGGCAACCCATTAGCCATCACTCAGTGAGAGGCCCGCCATGCCGTGCTATCGCTTGAAGCTCTCGAAACGCCTCGACCACCGCATTCCTTACGGCTTGACCTTAACGCAGGTTTCCGCGAGCCAGAACGACATGGTTTGGATCGTGCATTCTCAGGAAGTGCGGCCCAACGCCAAAACCTGTGTCATCTGCGTCCCCGTTGACCTGCCAGCTCAGGGCCAGTTCGATGTGCGGATGCTCACGCTTCATTATGCGGATGCGCCGCGCTTGGTGGATAGGGTGGTCCTCGCCACGGAGCGCTTGGACGAAAAGTATAAAACCGCCGCGCTCGTCCCCGAGGGCTCAAAGGACGGTTCGGCCACCATTCTCGACTTGGCCCGAAAAGGCATGAACTTGTTTCGCCCCAAAAGCAATACGATACAGACGCGCCTCATCCCGGCCAAGGCGTGGGCCTAACCCTTGAACGCCCTGCCGTTCAGGCAAGCCGTTCGACAGCCCGCCGCGCCGCCATAATCCCCCGGTACTGCGCCTCCTCGAACAGCGAAAACCCAGACAAGTCGGAATGGGCCGGGTGTATCCGCCCGGATCCCGCCGCCATGGCTTCCCGCCCGCCGTTGAATAGAAAACCCGTCCGGGGCCGAACCATGGCGTGGCCCCAGCGGAAAACATCGACATTGGCCGTGAGCGCCCGAATATCGGGATGGGGCCGGGACAGGTCGGCGAAAATGTCCTCCGCCCAATCGTGCCAAGTCCGCTCCAACAACATCCGCCGCCCTTGCGTCGGACCAACCTCGCTCAAAGGCCGGTAGTAAGTCAGCACGGTTTCGGTCTGGCGACTGCGCCACGCTTGATGGGTGGCGACCACATAGCCCAGCGATTGGCTCTGAAACAGCGCGTTGTCCCAGGCCAACGGCGCGCCGTTGCCACGGGCCGGGAAGCCATCCAAAGTCAGATTCGCCACCAGCCAGGGCGCATACTCGAACGCCCCCGCCGCCCGCCGCAAAGGTTCCGGCAGTCCCGCGCACACCCACGGCAACAGGAAACTTGGCGCGGCCCACACCACTTGTTCCGCCCGCCAGCGCACGACTTGGCCGGTGTCTGGCTGGAAGGCATCGACCGCCACGCCGCCCGCCTCTTCCGCCAGCCGGAACACCAGTTGCCGCGTGTCGATCCACGGCTTCAGCCGCTCCAACAGCCGCCGCACCAGCCAGCCGTTGCCCTCTGGCCAAGTCAGCACCGCGCCTTCCCGTGCGTCCGCGCCGCCGCCGGTGCGGCTGGCGAAATAATGCAGGCCCGCCCAGGCCGAGGTGTCCCCGTGGTCGCAGCCGAAATCGTCCCGGCAGGCGTAATTCACATACCAATGCAGATAGGGCGAATCGAAGCCCTGCCCGGCCAGCCAATCCCGCATGGACACTCGGTCCAGCGCCAGAAACCGCCCGTCCCGCGAGCTTTCCGCCATGGGCAGGCTGAACATCCGTCGCCCATCAGCGCCGCGCCGCTGGCGGTGGTCATCCATCAAGGCGAGGAAGCGCTCGAACTGCGCTTGATCGCCGCGCCCGGTGCCGCGCTTGGGCTGCAAGCCTTCTTGCCAAGCGCCGTGCAGGAATAGGCGCTCCTGCGGCGCGAAGCACAGATGGCGCTCGTCGTAGCGGGGTTCGGGGGCGTCCGGGTCGCCCCGCAGCACGCCCAAATCCGCCAGCAACAGCCGCACCCAGGGCAATTCCACCCCCGGCAGCGGCAGGTAATGGGCACCCCACGGAAAGGCCGACACCCGGTTCTCGCCCCAGCGGCTATTGCCACCGGGCTGGGCGTCCAGTTCCAACAGGCGGAAACCGGTGTAGCCACTGCGTTGCAGCCACCACGCGGCGGACAACCCGGCGATGCCGCCGCCGACGATGAGCAAGGGCGTTCGGCGTTGTTCCGACGGGGCGGGCCAGTCGCTATGACCGCGCAAGCGATGGCCGGTCAAAAAGGAGGGGCCGAGCAATTGGCCAGCGGGGCGGGGATCGTGGCCTGAGCAACGGGGAATCAGGCCCGCGCCCAGACCGGCGAGTAGCGAAAGGAGGACTTGGCGGCGGTGCATTCGGGATGGGAGGGTGTGCTGGAGTCCAAACTTTAGTTTGGGCAGGAACGTAAGCTGTTGAAGTTTCCTACAAACTGAAGTTTGTACTCCAGGGCGGCTCCGGGCGAGGGCGTCGGGCATGAGTACATGCCCGACCTACAAGCGGACTCAAAGCTTGAACGTGGCATCCAACAGCTTGATGAAGTTTCGCTTGGCCTTGTAGTTCACCCGCAGGAAGGCCACATAATCCACCAATTCGCTGGTCTGCCCGAGTAGGCTCATCAGCCCGCTGGCCTTACGAATCAGCGTGATAGCCTGCTCGTAGGCGGTGTTGTTGGTCTGCTCGATGAGCTTGGGAATCACCTCGCGGTACACCTGCAAGGCGTCGGCGGGACGGGACGCCTCTAATTGACCGGCCACCGCCAGACGCAAATCCTCCCGGCAGTCGCCACGCTGCATGGCGTCCCAGGCCGCGTCCGGGTCGCTCTCCCACAGGGCGATGCGGACCCGCTCGGAATGATCCGGCCCGGAATGCCGACCCGTCCAGTGCGGGGCACCGCTCACACCCCGTGCGATGGCGGCGTCCAATTCGGCCAGGGCACGCTCCCGCTGTGTCGGCCAAACGCCCAAGCGCTCCGCCATATTCTTCAGCTTCTGGTATTGGTCAAGGCGCGGGCTTTCCGCGAATTGCGCCCAGATCAATTCCAACGCTTCGTCGCGCCGCCCCCGCGCCAGATACGCCTCGGCGAGGAAGTCCCGCAGCCGATTGTCGGACTGCCGGCCGGGAAACGCCGCCATGCCCCGCTCGGCCCAATCCAGGGCTTGATCGGCGCGGCCCGCATCACGGCAGATTTCCGCGATTTTGAGATAGCGCCAGGGTGACGATAGATCGTGGGCCTTGATGGCGATCAGGCCGTCGATGTCGCCGGATTCTTTCGCCAAGTTCTCCATGATGCCCGCGATCCGAGAGTCGTTGCGCTTGTCCGAGGGACTCGTCTCGTGCCAAGCCTGTTCGGCCAACTCCCGGAAGCGCTTGGTCCCGGACGGTCCCAACACCTCGCGGTATTCGCTCAGGCTGTTGTGGAAGTTGCTCAAACCCTTCACGACCTCATAGCGGAACAGCCGCTCCGCCAACAACACCGGATCGGGTCGCGCCATCTCACAGGCTTTGTAGTGCAGTTCGCTGAGTTCTTGCAGCAGCTCGTGGATGTCGCTCTCTTCGTAATATTCCATCCGCGCTTGGGCCTGCTCCACCTTCTCGATGGCGTATTCGGCCAGATCGACCAGGGCTTCGGCGCTGTCGGGTTCCAGGAGTTCCGCCAGGGAATCAACCAACTCGCGCAATTCCTCGTCGTCGGCGTTGCGGGTGGCGCCGTCGATTTCCCGCCGGAAGGTCTTAACCAGATCGAAGGAGCCGCTGGCTCGCTCGGCCTTGAGCAGCAAGTTCCGGTATAGCCCGTCGTCCCGCTGAGCGGCGTCCATGAGCAAATCAAGCAGGGTTTCCGGCGGTTGCAGGGCGAGGTATTCGCAGATCATGGCCCACGGGTCGCGGCCATACACCGCCACCGGCCCGCCGGTCTCGGCCCGCTCGGCCAGGAAGGCCAAGCCCACCGCGACGCAGTGCTTGCAGAAATTGCCCTCGGCGGCGTGCGGGCAGGTGCAGTCGTAGTTGAATTCTTCCCCGTCGGTCCATAGCGCCACCTCGTAAAGCTCGGTGCCCTCGACGCGGGCGCTGACCTTGCCGCCGGCGTCGCGCAAGCGGCTGACGGCACCTTGGCGGAAATAGGTTTCGCCCCGCGAGAAGATGGTTTGGCCCGCGAAGTCGAGCAAAGCGTCGTGGCTGATCCAGTCGTTGAGGTCGGTCATGGGGGATTGATCCTGTGATGATGGCCCTGCCCCTTATCTTGCGGAAGGCTTGGCTCAGAGGGGCATGCGTCGAGTCCCGACACAAAGGCATAGTTTAACTGGGAAGACGGGGAATCACGTTACGCCTTGCCGCGATGCCGCACGCGAAGATGCTAAAATCGCGCCTCGATATAACCAACCACATTGAGTACACCATGAGCGAAATTACCATCGAGCATAACCCGAGCGAAGAGCGTTTGAAGGCACTGGGCGTGGCCCGCTGGTCCATCTGGGAGAAGGAGGTTTCCGAGTTCTCGATTGATTTCGACGAGAAGGAAACCGCCTATGTGCTGGAAGGCGAGATTGTAGTTACTCCCAAGGGCGGCGAGCCGGTGCGGATCGTGCCGGGCGATTTGGTGGTTTTCCCGGAAGGGCTGGATACCGATTGGCAGGTGGTCAAGCCGCTGCGGAAGCATTATAAGCACGGCTGATTCCGCCTGCGGGTGACATGAAAAAGGCGCCTTCGGGCGCCTTTTTCTGTGCCAATCAAGCCGGGCCGTTAAGTGCGGTACTCCGCGTTGATGCGGACATAATCGTAGGAAAAATCGCAGGTCAGCACCGTCTGCACGGCATCGCCCCGGCCCAGGGCCACCCGCACGGTGATGTCCTTCTGAGCCATGACGGCGGCGCCCGCTTCTTCTGTGTAGTCGGGAGCGCGTCCACCGCTCTCGACGATGCGCACCTCCCCCAGCCAAATCGACACGCGGTCGATGTCCAGCCCGACGCAACCGGCCCGGCCCACGGCGGCGAGGATGCGGCCCCAGTTGGGATCGCTGGCGAAAAACGCGGTCTTGACCAAGGGCGAATGGGCGACGGTCTTGGCAACGCTGCGGGCCTCGTCGGCATCGCGGGCTTCCTCCACGACGATGCGGATGAACTTGGTCGCGCCCTCCCCGTCCCGCACAATGGCCTCGGCCAGTTCGGCGCAAACATCCCGCACCGCCTGGGCGAACAGCGGAAAATCCGCGCTGTCCCGGCTCAGTTCGGGCAGGCCGGACGCCCCGGAAGCCAGCAGCACGCAAGCGTCGTTGGTGGACGTGTCGCCGTCCACGGTGACGCAGTTGAAGCTGAGATCGGCGGATTCGGCCAGACAATCCTGCAAGGCTTTGGCCTCGACCTTGGCGTCGGTGGCGAGGAAGGCCAGCATGGTCGCCATGTTGGGCTGAATCATTCCCGCCCCCTTTGAAATGCCGGTGACGGTGATCGTCTGCCCCGCGATTTCGACGGCCCGGCTCACCAGCTTGGGGCGGGTGTCGGTGGTCATGATGGCCCGCGCCGCCTTGGGCCAGTTGGCTTCGTCCAGCGCTCTGAAGGCGATGGGCAGCGCGGCGGCAATCTTGTCCACCGGCAGATATTCGCCGATGATGCCGGTGGAAAACGGCAACACCTGCTCGGGCGCAGCGCCGACCTGTTCCGCCAGTATCCGGCAGGTGGCGCGGGCGTCGTCCAGGCCACGCGCTCCGGTGCCCGCGTTGGCGTTGCCGGAGTTGACCAGCAGCCAGCGCGGTGCCCGCCCCAGATGCTCGCGGGCCACCACCACCGGCGCGGCGCAAAAAGCGTTGCGGGTGAACACGGCGGCGCAGGTGGCGCCCTCAACGGCTTCGATCACCAGCACATCGTCGCGGCCCTGCCGTTTGATGGCCGCGCCCGCCGTCCCCAGCCGAATGCCGGGGACAGGCAGGAACTCCAATTCATATTCAGCCGAACTCATCGCCAAACCTCAGTCCAGCCTGCCGTGGCATTGCTTGAATTTCATACCGGAACCGCAAGGACACGGATCGTTACGGCCCACCTTGTCGAAATCGCGGGTAAAGGGCTGGGCCGACATCGGCTGAGGCGGCGTTTCCTCTTCCGGCTCGGCCCCCAGCGCGACCGCCTCGGCGTGTTGATATTGCATCTCGCGGGGCGTTTGGTTCTGCTCCTCGATGACCCGCACGTCCTCTTCCGTATGGACTTGCACCTTGGACACGATGCCGATGACTTCCTGCTTGATCTCGTCGAGCATGTTGGTGAACATCTCGAAGGCTTCGCGCTTGTATTCCTGCTTGGGGTCTTTCTGGGCGTAGCCGCGCAGGTGGATGCCCTGGCGCAGGTGGTCCATGGCGGCGAGGTGTTCCTTCCAGGAATTGTCGAGGACTTGCAGCATCACGGTCTTTTCGAAATGCCGCATGACCTTCTCGCCGATCCGGGCGACCTTGTCCTGGTAGATCGCTTCTAACTGGTCAACGATTTGATGGCGCAGACGCTCCTCATCCAAGCGCTGGTCGGCGTCCAGCCATTGCTGCACCGGCAGCTTGACGCCGATGTCCCGCTCCAAAGCTTCTTCCAAGCCCTTGATATCCCATTGCTCCTCAAGCGTCATGGGCGGGATGTACTGCGGGAAAAGCTGGACAATCACGTCGGCGCGGGCGGCGGTGACGGTCTCGGAAATATCCTCGGCCTTCATCAACTGGTCGCGCATGTGGTAGATGACCTTGCGCTGATCGTTGGCGACGTTGTCGTATTCCAGCAATTGCTTACGAATGTCGAAGTTGCGGGCTTCCACCTTGCGCTGGGCGTTCTCGATGGCCCGCGTCACCCACGGATGCTCGATGGCCTCGCCTTCCTGCATCCCGAGCCGCTGCATCAGCCCCGCCACGCGGTCGGAGGCGAAGATGCGCATCAGCGGGTCTTCCAGGGACAGATAGAAGCGCGACGAACCGGGGTCGCCCTGGCGGCCCGAGCGGCCGCGCAACTGGTTGTCAACGCGGCGGGATTCGTGGCGTTCCGAGCCGATGACGTGCAAACCGCCAGATTCCACCACCTGTTGATGGCGGGCCTGCCAGTCAGCCTTGACGCGGGCCAGGGTCGCGCCATCGCTCGGGTCGAGGTGGGCGGTGTCTTCCTCCAGGCTGCCGCCCAGCACGATGTCGGTGCCGCGACCGGCCATGTTGGTGGCGATGGTCACGCCGCCGGGCTTGCCAGCCTGGGCGACGATGTGGGCCTCCTGCTCGTGGTGCTTGGCGTTCAGCACTTGGTGGGGAATCTTTTCCCGTTGCAGGAGCTTGGAAATCACCTCGGAGTTCTCGATGGACGTGGTGCCCACCAACACCGGCTGGCCGCGCTTCACGCAGTCCCGGATGTCCACCACCATGGCGTTGTATTTCTCGCGCACCGTGAGGTACACGAGGTCGCCCATGTCCTTGCGGACCATCGCCCGGTTGGAGGGAATCACCACCACCTCCAGGCCATAGATTTGATGGAATTCCGGTGCCTCGGTGTCGGCGGTGCCGGTCATGCCCGAGAGCTTTTTATACAGGCGGAAATAGTTCTGGAAGGTGATGGAGGCCAGGGTTTGGTTTTCGTTCTGGACCTGCACGTTTTCCTTGGCTTCGACCGCTTGATGCAGCCCTTCCGACCAGCGCCGCCCCGTCATGGCGCGGCCCGTGAACTCATCGACGATGATGATCTGGCCGTCGCGGACGATGTAGTCCACGTCCCGCTGGAACAGCCCGTGGGCTTTCAGCGAGGCGTTGATGTAGTGCATCAGCCGGATATTGCGGGCGTCGTACAGGCTTTCATGGGCCTGTATCAAGCCGTGTTGCACCAGCAGGCGCTCAATGTGTTCGTGGCCTTCTTCGGTGAGGAAGACTTGGCGGGCTTTCTCATCCACCGTGAAGTCGCCCGGCCCGTTCTCCTTCTCCTGCTTGACCAGCTTGGGGACAAGCACGTTGACCTTCTGGTAAAGGTCGCTGCGGTCCTCGGTTTGGCCCGAGATGATCAACGGCGTCCGGGCCTCGTCGATGAGGATGGAGTCCACCTCGTCCACGATGGCGAAGAACTTGTCCCGCTGCACCCGCTGATCCTGGCTGAAGGCCATGTTGTCGCGCAGGTAGTCGAAGCCAAACTCGTTGTTGGTGCCGTAGGTGATGTCGGCGCCATAAGCCTCGCGGCGATCCTCGGTGCTGAGGTTGCTGACGATGCAGCCCACGCTCAGCCCTAGGAAGCGGTAGATGCGGCCCATCCATTCCGAGTCGCGGCGGGCCAGGTAGTCGTTCACCGTGACCACATGCACGCCCTTGCCGGGCAGCGCGTTGAGATAGGCGGCCAGCGTCGCGACCAGGGTCTTGCCTTCGCCGGTCTTCATCTCGGAAATCTTGCCGTCGTTCAGGATCATGCCGCCGATCATCTGCACGTCGAAATGGCGCATGTTCAGCACCCGCCGGGAGGCCTCGCGGACGGCGGCGAAGGCTTCCGGCAAAATGGCTTCAAGGGTTTCCCCTTGGTCCAGGCGGTGACGGAATTCTTGGGTTTTGTCGCGGAGCGCTTCGTCGGATAGCTCTTGGAACTTCGGCTCCAAGGCATTGATGCGTTTGACGATTTTGCTTTTTTTCTTAACGATGCGGTCGTTGCGGCTGCCGACGACCTTTTTGACCAGCTTGCCTAGCATTGTGGTTTTATTCCCAGTCCGAACTGAATACAATCCGACGATGATACCGCAAAAACAGTGCATTTATAATGAATGCAAAACTTGGAGGACGGGCGTTCCAACAAGTTTCCCGCCCGGCCCGCCGCCGCCCGCCTTCCCCACCCCGCCGGACATCGCCCATGGCCGTTAAGCCGGAACCCGCCCGCCGTTTTATCAAGGGCGACATCCTCGCCTCCCTCGGCAGTCAACTGGCCGAGCAAAACCGTCTGCTGCAAGCCGTCCAGGCATGTCTGCCGGAATTCCTCGCCTCCCACTGTCGGCATTGCGTCCCCAAGGGCGAACGCCTGCTGATCTACGCCGACACGCCCGCTTTCGCCTCGCAGCTACGGTTTTATGGGCCTAGCCTGCTGGCCCGGCTTGAGGAAATCACCGGGCGGCGGTTCCGGGAATTCCAGGTGCGGAACCTGCTGTCGGTGATGGCCCCACCCAAAAGCAAGCCCCCGCCCGCCCTCCAGCCGCCCACGTCCCGCGCCGTCAAGACACTCCGCGACGGTGCCGCCAATTCGCCGGATGAGATCGGGGAAGCCCTGTTGCGGCTCAGCCGAACCCTCCTGAAAGCCAGCGGAACCGAGCCGTAACGACACAGGTGCCGCGGCCCCACCGTCATCAGGGCCAGCGATATTCCAGCACCCGGCCACCCCGCTCCATGCCCAAACGGACACGCACGGCCTCAGGATGCCGCGCCCCCGCCGCCGGGGATTCGTAAATCCGGATGTCCCCCGCCCGCACCCCCAGGCTATCCAGCACCGGGAACCGCCCGAACAGCCGGAACGCCGCCGGGTCGCCCTCCACCGCCTCCCGCAACAGGCGCTGGTCCGGCGAATCCCCGGCGGAACCGTCGATCACCACATAGCGCACGGGCAAATCCTTGAGGGCCTGCCTCACCTGTTCCGCGCTGTCGAACAGGGGGCGGCGGCGTGCCCCCATCCAGTCCGATTCCGCCAGCCATTGCCCCCCCCTCAGCACGACGCCCGCCCGCCGGTCATCGGCCATCAGCCGCTCCACGATGAAGGCCCCTTCTCCGGCGGGGTCCGACGCCATCATCACCAGCGCACCCTCGGGCGGATACGGGATCGCCCGCGCCGCCTCCCGGTAGCCATCCACCCGGCTCAGGCAGACCTCTTCCGCACTGAACACCGCCAGTCCGGACAAGAGGATCGGCAGGACCGGGGTCCACCGCCAACCGCCAGCACCACTGGCCCGGCCCATGGCCCGCGCCACCAGCAACGCCAGCGGCGCCAGCGCTGGCACCAGCGCCCGTGGCTCGCGGGTCAGGGGCAGGACGAACAGGAAAGCGGCCTGGGCCAGAACCCAGGCTCCCGCGACCAGGCCGTCGGTCGTACACAACGCCGGATCGTTCCGCCGCCAGCGTGCCCACACGCAGCTCCCGAGGCCAACCGCCGCCACCGCCCACACCAGCGGCGGAGCCAAATTCGGCAGGGATTGCAGAGGCGCCAGATGCTTCATCCAATTGAATGCCTTGCCCGCAGCGGCCACGGCCACGGCCTCGGCGGGATACCCCATCTGGGACTGCCGCATCAGGAGATAAAACGGCGCGGCCAGGGCCACGATGGCCGCGTCGGCAGCCCAATAGCGCCAGGCTTTGAAACAGCCCATCCGGCGGGCCAGGATGGGGGCCAACAGGGCGAACGGCCCCAGCGCCCAAGCCGTGCCCTTGGCGAGAATCGCCAGGATCGACCAGCCGGCAAACCGCACCGCCGCCCGGTTGGAGCGGACGTTTTCCAGCAGGTCGGAAAACGCCAGCAGCGCCAGGAACACCAACAATCCGGTGAGCAAATCCGACATGACCGCCCAGGCCGTGCGCTGAATCCACGGCAGGGCCAGGAACACCAACACCGCGCCCGCCGTCACATCCGCCCCATAGACGGGCCGCAGCCGCCGGAACAACAGCCCCGCCAGCGCCGCCGCGATGACCGCGCTCAAGGCCAGCGCACTGTCCACCGTCGGCCCAAACACCTCGTACCACGCCGCCTGTACGCCGTAATACACCGGCGGCCAATGGCCGATGGCGACCTTGGGGTAGCGCACGTAGAAGGATTCCGCGAACCGGATGGGATGGCTGCCGAGGGCGTCGCGCAGGTAGTCGTACACCATCACGCCCGAGGTGAAGTGGGCCGGTGGGTCGCTGGCCGCGAGGCTGGCGCCGAATACGGTCTCGGCCAGATGGTAGTGAATGAAGACAACCCAGACGCTTAGCAGGATGTAGCCGACCGGGATTAAATAGGAGACGGCGGGAGTTTGGCCGAGACCGAGGAGAAACTGTCGCATGGTGGGTTGGTTTTCTACAAGAAAGGGTCAGGGTCGCTGCCCAAGTTCATGGTTTTTATCCTCCATCTCCCATGCCGCCATTGATTTAGGCGGGTGGTGGACGCCAATCCCGGACGGATTGAGGCTTTAGCGTTCGGATGGGATACGGCTATTCTCGCCGGATTTTAGTATTCTTCGCCGCTCCTTCCATCGGCGCCGGATTCCGCGTGGCAAATAAAACGATCTTCTTCAAAGAGCTGCATCCAATTCAACGCCTGTTACCGTTATTGGCGCCCTACGCCTGGCAAACCGCCGGCTTCGTCGTGCTGGGCGTCATGGCCTCGCTGCTGGAAGGGCTGGGCATCGGCCTAATGATCCCGCTGCTGCAAGGCGGCGGTGCCCCGGCGGGCGCCACCAACAGCCCCCTGCTGCGCGGGATCAACGACCTAGTCGGACTGTTCCCGGCGGAATCCCGTGCCGGGGCCATCACCGGGCTTATTCTGGCGGCGATCATGCTCAAGATCGTCCTGGCTTACGCCTTCACCGGACTCGCCGCCTGGATCAGAAGCCGCGTCGTGTACGACACGCGAACCCGAATGTACCGGCAAATTCTGGCAGTCTCTCAGGAATATCTGGACGCCCGGCCAGCGGGAATCCTGCAACAAACCCTTGTTAACGGCGCCTTGGATGCCGCCTATTCGGTATCCAGCCTGCTTTGGATCATCCTCAACGCCAGCACCGTGCTGGTGTTCGCGCTGCTGCTCATGGCCATCGCCTGGAAATTGACCCTAGGGGTCGTGGTGACCCTGCTGGTCTTGTCCAAGTTCGTGCGCTGGGTCGTCAGCGGCGTGAAGTCGCTGGGCAAACGCAACCTGGGCCTTTACAACGCACTGAGCCAGGGCATCAAGGAAACCCTGGCCGGCATCCGCACCATCCACGCCTTCGGGCGGGAGGCCTACGAGACGGAGCGCTTCACCGCCGCGTCCCTGACCAGCCACCGCCTGGAAATCAAGCAGGAACGGCTGGTGTCCCTCGCCCATCCGCTGTCGGAAGGCCTAGCCGCCATAGCCTTGATGGGGATGGTGTTCCTAGCCTTGAAAACCGGACTCCCACTGCCCGTGCTGGCGACGGTGATGTTCATGCTGCTGCGGCTCTTGCCCCAGATTCAAAGCCTGAACACCCAGTTCGCCGTGATCCTGTCGCGGAACGCGGCAGTCGAGGCGGTGCTGGACTTGATGGACAGCCGGGGCAAGCCTTATCCCCGCGCCGGAACGGCCCGCCCCGAACGGCTGGACCGGGGCGTTCGCTTCGAGAATGTTTCCTTCGCCTATCGGGGCAAGGACCAGGCGGTACTGCGGAATATCGACCTGGACCTCCCGCGCGGCCAGACCATCGCCTTCGTCGGCCCATCGGGCACCGGCAAATCCACCCTGATCCACCTGCTGTGCCGGTTCTACGAACCCACCGGCGGCCGCATCCTGGTGGATGATCGCGACCTGGCCGAATTCGATCTGGCCTCCTGGCGGGAACGCCTTGCCCTGGTCAGCCAGGATGTCCACGTCTTTAACGCCACGGTGCGGGACAACATAGCCTACGGGAAGCTGGACGCGGGCGAGGCGGACATCATCGCGGCGGCCCGGCGCGCCCATGCCCACGAGTTCATCGCGGAGCTACCGCAGGGCTATGACACCCTGGTGGGCGACCGGGGCCTGCTGCTGTCCGGCGGGCAGCGGCAACGCCTCTCCATCGCCCGGGCCATCCTGCGCGACCCGGACATCCTGATCCTGGACGAGGCCACCAACGCCCTGGACCCGATTTCGGAAACCCGCATCCAGGCCGCCATCGAGGAATTGGGGCAGAGCCGCACGGTGCTGGTGGTGGCGCATCGCCTGTCCACCATCGAGCGGGCCGACCGGATCGTGGTGCTGGACCAGGGCCAGGTCGCCGAGCAGGGCCGGTTCGGGGAATTGCTGGAGCGGGGCGGGCTGTTCACTACTCTGTACCGCTCCCACTGGCTCGGCATCGCCGGTGACGACGGGACGGCGGCCGTTTCGCTATCAGTACACGCCCTATGACTGGCGCATCCATCGAAGTGTCGGTCATCATCCCGGCCTACCGGGATTGGGCCGCGCTGCCCCGATGCCTGGAAGCCTTGGAGCGGCAGGCGGGCGGCATTGCCTTCGAGACCATTGTGGTCGCCAGCGGTTCGGAAGCTGGCGAATCCCCGCTGGCGGCAGGTTTCCCCTCCACTCGGTTCCTGCTGTTCGCCGAGCGGAAGTTTCCAGGTGTGGCCCGCAACCTCGGCGCCCGGGAGGCGCGGGGCGACATCCTGCTGTTCGTGGATGCCGATTGCGAACTGGCGCCCGACGGCCTCACGCGAGTGGTGGAAAGCCACCGCCGCTACGCCGCGCCCCTGATCGGTGGCGCCATCGACCAGGCGGAACCCGCCAACGGCGCCGCCTGGGGCTACCATTTCGCCAGCTTCGCGCCGTGGCTGCCCCGCCGCTCGGAGCAACCCATTCCGGTCGCCGATCTGGCGACCCCGTGCTGTTCGGTGAAGCGCTGGGCCTTCGAGCGGTTCGGGCCGTTTTCAGAGTCCCGTTATTGCGAGGACACCCTGCTGTGCTGGCACATCCTAGAGGCCGGCTTCGCCGTGCTGTTCGATCCGGCCATCCGGGTCCGCCATCATGGCCTCGACGCGCTGGCTCTGGTGTTGAGCCGCAAGTTCAAGCATGGCCGAGCCTTCGCGGAGATGCGGGGCGACGCCCGGCGCTGGCCGGTGGCCCGGCGGCGCCTGCAAGGGCTGGCCGCGCCGTTGGTGCCCTTCGTGTTGCTATACCGGATTGGCCGGGAGGTGTTCCGGTCGGGGGCATATCGGCGGGGGTTCGTGCTGAGCCTGCCATTTACCGGCGCGGCGGTGCTGGCCTGGACGCTGGGCGAGTGGCTGGGATTATGGTTTCCCCGCGCCGATTGAATCACCCCATCAGGACTTATCCATGAGCATCGAGCTTCCCCGCTTTTCCATCGTCATTCCCACTTTCAACCGGCCAGAGCCGCTGCGGCGTTGCCTGGAGGCGCTGGCCGGGCTGGACTACCCGGCGGATCGGTACGAGGTGATCGTGGTGGACGATGGCGGTCACCAACCGTTGGGCGGCCTCGTCACGGAATTCCAGGACCAGCTGGATATCCGCTTGTTCCGCCAAGCCAACGCCGGACCCGGCGCGGCCCGCAATACCGGCGCGGCGGGGGCGGTTGGCGACTATCTGGCTTTCACCGACGACGATTGCAGGCCCGAACCCGGCTGGCTGCGGGCCTTTGCGGCGCGGTTCGAAACCCGGCCCGATGATCTGTTAGGGGGCCGCACACTGAACGGGGTGTCCGGGAATATCTATTCCGAAGCCAGCCAAGTCATGCAAGCCTGGTTCTATGATTACTGCGAAACCCGCGCTTCGCCGCTGCGGTTCTTCGCCTCCAACAACCTGAGCCTTCCGGCGGCGTTGTTCCGAGAAATGGGCGGGTTCGATACGGCAACCCTCCGGTATGCCTCGGAAGACCGGGAACTGTGCGGGCGCTGGCTGGCGCGTGGGTACGCGATGCGATATGTCCCGGCGGCGCTGATCCGCCATTACCACCACCTCGACAGCGGCAGCTTCTGGCGACAGCACTTCGCTTATGGTCGGGGAGCTTTTCGATTACGGCAGGCTCGGCGCAAGATGGGGTTGGCGCCGCTGCCATCGGACCGCCGCTGGCTGCTCGAAAGCGTTTTCCGGCGGCCCCTCATTGGGAATGGCCTTTGGCGAGGGATGGCGCTGGCGACGCTGGCGTTCTGCACCCATGCCGCAAACTTGGCGGGCTATAGTCGCGAACGCGGCGGTTCCTAGCCGAATGAAGTTCGCAGGCATCGCTCGCTGACCGACTACCCCGCCGAGGCCCGGCGAAGAACCTACGCGATCAAGTCGCCGTTTTGATAGCGGAACCACCTGTTGCCTAAGGCAGGCACCGCGATCATGAGTGATACGGAGATAATGTCCAGAATCGCGTAGACCAAAACGACAGGCAGGGCGAGGGTTATGCTGGCGGCACCCATGTCCAGATGACGGCCATATCGAACCAGTTTTTGGCTGCGCCACCACACCGATGTCAGCGCCTTGCTTAGGGCGACCCAGGCTCCTTTTCGCCAGGGGCGTAATTCCTCCTGTGAGCGGAGAAAGTAAAGTATCTCCCGCAACTGCCGGTCAAGTCGCAGTTTTAGAGAATAGGAAGAGTCTTCGTGGTAAACCACTAAATCCCGGTCGAGAATCGGCGTCTGCCCCCGGGAGCGATACCATTCCGTCAACCAAGCGTCGCCTTCCACTCGGGCAATATACGGCCCAAACGGGGTATCTGAGGCATCAGCGGCACGAATAACTACGTTATGACTGAGAATAGCTACCTGCTCCGCCGACTTCACCGCTGGATCATGCAGGCAACCAAAGGAAAGCACCGTATTCAACGTGGTAAGAAAACCTTTCCCATCGTAGTAAGTGCGGCCAAAGGCGCAGGAAATCTCGGGATGGTTATTAAATAACTCAAGCACTCGGGCAACATAATTATCTCCGAGTCGGCAGTCAGAATCTGTGAAGATAACAATATTGCCTAAAGCCTCCCGAAAGCCCGCATTCTTCAGGGCATAATATTCCTTGCCTGGCTCTACGATATACCTTATGCCTTCGGGCAGGTCTTGGGAGGCTTTACTGGAAACCAGGATGACCTCGCCGCCAGGGGCGGGAAGGCTTTCGATTTGCCGCAGCGCCTCCCGAAGGTTTCTCATAACATGAGGCTCAGTGGACAATTCAGCCGTTTGGTTCTCGATGACAATACTAACCAGTGGTTTCATAGCTAAAACTCCCGCAAAAAGGTAGTTATTGGTGAAAAGCCTTTTACTGCTTTAAAGACGAGGCGGTTTTGGATTCACAACCATCGCAAATCAACCCGTTCCGCGAGCATTCGCCGCAATGAACAAAACCACCACTACAAAACAAGAGAAGATGCTTACGATACTGATGGCCACTCATAACGGCTCCGGCACCTTACCCCGCGTTCTGGACTCCTATCTCCGCCTGGAATCTCCAAAAGGTAAATGGCGTTTAATTATAATTGACAATGCCAGCACCGACGAGACGCCCAATATTCTCGCAAGCTATGCCAAGAATCTACCGCTACTGCCATTACGTATCGAAACGCGTGGCAAAAATATCGCCTTAAACCGGGGCTTGGATTATGTCGAGGGGGATTTGGTCGTGTTCACCGACGACGACGCTATTCCCCGCAGCGGCTGGCTCGCGGCCTTGCGGCGGGCGGCCTCGGAACATCCCGAGTTCGATCTTTTCGCCGGACGGATCGAGCCAATCTGGCCACACCAACTACCGGAATGGATTCCACAGTGGGTCAACCTGGGAGCTGCCTACGCCATCACGCCAACCACCACAATGCCGGGACAGGTACCGGCCAATCAGGTCTGGGGCGCCAACATGGCGGTGCGGCAACGGGTTTTCGCAGCCGGACACCGCTTCAACGAAACCGTGGGGCCTGCGAGCGGCCAGTACATCATGGGTAGCGAGGTGGAGTTCACCTGCCGCGTCGAGCAATCAGGCTGCAAAGCGTGGTTTGTTGACGACGCCCGCGTGGGGCACCTGATCCGGCCCGAGCAAATGGAGCGGGCCTGGCTCATCCGCCGCGCCTATCGCCTCGGCAAACACATTTACCATCAGGACAGGCTGGGCTACACGGAAGTCAGTCATTTGTCCTGGCTCGCATTGTTCTGGAAGTATCCACGCCTTGGCGCTGGCTATGTCAGACGGCTAATCGCCCGACGGCAGCGGGACAACCAGCGGATGTTTTCAGCCGATTGGGAGATTTCCTTCGCCAAAGGCTATCTATCCGAATCACTGATAAGCCTACCCGGGCGGTGGAGCTTGCCCTAGCCAATCCCACCTTCTGTTTCCCAGGCGAACCCGGAATCAGCATCGCCAAGCGTCGAGGTTGCGCTGGGTCAGCGCTTCCAGCGCGGACAAGTCCTCGTGGAACGCGACGGCTAGCTTGGCCCGCAGGGCAGGGTCGATTTTCGGTCCCGTAATCAGGTTGAGTTTCTTGATGGGCTTGGTGATGGCGTCACGCACTTCCAACGGCAAAGTCCGTTGCGCCCAAAAGCGAAGGGCGTTGTCCTGCATCATCCGGTAATGCAGCCAAGCCCAGCGAGGTTGGCGGGAGCTGACATTTTCCCTGGGGATGACAGGATTTTCCAGCGGATCAACGCCGATGTGGCGGAACACACGGTTCAAGGTTTCCACAGGCCGCCCCAGCCAATCCTCGTAGAAAAGAATGAGCAACTGTTCCCGTGGAAAGAATTTCAGCCAATGAGTTAAATGCCGTCCGTAATACCCATGATTGCGGTAATGCCAGGCGGGTCGCCAGCCTTGGGCGATGCGCTCGTCTTGCGCAACCCATGCCGTTTCAAAATCGCTAATGTTCTCGTGGCCGAGATGGCGGAGATGCAACCAATGGGAATGCCCCGCTCGACGGGATGCCGCAGGACGGTGATCAGCCGGACATTTGGCACGTAACGGACGGCATGGGCGGGAGCCTCAGCCGATTGTAGATAAGCTGTGCTGGCCTCACCGGCTTTGGCATCCGGCGGGCATTGAGAAAACAAGCGCAGATAGTCGGCTTCTTCCACAACAATCGTTCTGAGTCGGACCTCCGCGCCTGGGTCGCGATAGTCGGGCCGCCACCCTGGGTTAATGAAATAACGCGGTTCCTTTGCCGGTGAGCAGAAGATTCGGGGGTGCTGCTCCAAGGCGCGGAACATGGCCGTCGTTCCGGCTTTGGGCGCTCCGAGGATGAGAAAGTCGGGAAATTTGGGATGTATGTCCATGGTATTCGGAAATTTGATTACCTGATTAGAAAGGAACTTCATTCGGGGCCGTTTTTGTCCCCTCCCCCAACGGGGGAGGGGACAAAAAGCCTCTCACTGAACTTCATTGCTAATCAGGTTTGATTATGAGCGTGAGGGCCGATGACTCGTCCAGCACGAGCGAGGCCCTAGCGCAATGGGGTCGGCACCAACCGGTCCCCGCTCAGGCCGTTCGACGCGCCCTCGCCTTCCTCGTGGTAGCTGGCCCCCGTGTTGACCGACCACACGTCCAGCGCTTCGCCCAGCACATTCCGGGCGGCGTACAGCCCGGTGAGCATGGAGTGGTCCATGTTGTTGTAGCGGTGCTGGCCGTTGCGGCCGATGG
>NZ_JBTEKS010000038.1:0-19484 GCF_054333355.1 Methylomagnum sp.
CCGGTCTTGCAAGCTCTGGCTTGCCGTGTCAGCTTCGGGAAGCTGGGGCTTCCGAGTTCTATATTCCCAAGCTGGAGCTTGGGAGCGAGCGAAAAAGCTTTTTACGCTAGGGTTCTTCAAGTAAATCAACCATTTCTCGTGCGAAGATTTCATAATTTTTCCAACCCAACAACGAAATCACATCCCTCGCTAGAGATCGTGGATTATGATCTAGTCCGGCTAAATCAAGACCAAATTCCTGACCCAGAAGTTCTATGGACTGTTTTGTGTCCTTATTAAGATTGCCCGTTTCAAAATGAAGGGCTTGATTTCTGGCATACCAAATAATTTCCGAAAGTCTTTGGCTTCCTATGAGCCTTCCTTTTGTGAGCCTGATATTTTTTGGCCACGCCATAGAAATACACTGTTTGGATATTTGCAATATGGCTCCAGAAGCAGCAGCAGATGCCGTATTTATTAGAAGCAATGCCTCTCTGGCCTCTGCTGCTCTGCTATGAACGTAATTAAGACGCTCATCGTCATATTCCTCTATATGAGACCATCGCTCAAATTCATAAGAGTAATAATCAAACATTGGAGACAAGACTTTATGCTCCGCAGCTGCTTTTTCGTCAGCAGCAGCGATTGCTTGAAATAGTGCAAAAACAGTTGACTCAACCTTCGCGAGATAATCAATTGGCTTCATTTGATTTCATTCAGATAGCGAAATAACGAAAACCGCCCTAAAGTCATCCCACCGCCCGAACCTCCGCCAACCGCAACACCTCATCCCCCCACCAGAACCCCCGCCGCACTTCCCCGGTCACAACCCCGCTCCGCCCCGCCGCGTCGGCCTCGCGGTCCAGCTCCACCACCTTCATGGTATGCGGGTCCACCGGCTTGCCCAGCACCTCCATCGCTCGCACCTGCTGACGGGCCAGAAGCTCCTCCAAGCGCCGCAGCGTCATGCCCTGGCCTTCCCGGATGCTGTCGATGAAGCGCCGGTCCTCCGCCCGCGACTTGACGCCCGCCCAGCCCTTGACCGGCGTGTAATTCCCCAACGCCCCGGCCCCCGCCGACAGCCGGTCATGCACGTCCAGCAAGTCCAGCAACAGCGGGCGCAGCACGGCGCGGCGCAGGGTGGGCAATTCGCCCGAAAACTTCTCCACCGATTGTTCCAGCCCGGCCTGATTGTCCCGCAGCCAAGTCTGGACTTGCCGGAGATCATCCAGCGTGCTGCGGAACAAACGCGATTCGGTCTTGACCTCGGTGCGCAAGGCCGCAAGTTCGCTGAACAGCGAGAACAAATCGACCTGTCCGCTGCTGGCTTCCCCGGCGGAGGGCGAGGCGTCCAAATCGTCCAGATATTGCCGGAATTCCTCCAACAACCGGCTTTTGCTGGCCTCGTCCATCATGCGCCGGTCCCCTTGTGGGCGAGTTGTCCGGCCACGCCTTCGGCCAGGGCGGCTATCAGGGTGGCGGCGTCGGGCCGCTCGGTCTTGCCCGGCTTGAGCGCCAGTTTAAGCAAGGCCGACACGTCGGGCTGGCCGCGATAAAACAGCCGGTATTGGCGGCGCTGCTTGTCGGTGGCGATGTGTTCATACGCCTCGCGGACGCGCCGGAACGCCTCGCCCTGCTGCTCCGGCGGGAATTCCCGCACCTTGCGGAGGTAAGCTTTCTTGATGGACTCGTCATCGGCGTCTTCGTCCACGCCGAGAATTTCGTAGGGGGTTTCCATGGGGTTTCCTTAACTTAGCGTTTCTTTTTGGGTTTCTTGCCGCCACCGGGCAGGGGGAATCCATCCAATATCTCGCTGGGGTCCATGTCCAAGCCCTCAAACAATTTGCCAAAAATCAGTTCCATCGCTTCCTTTTCCGATAGGTTCTGAAGCACCTCGGGAGAATGCTCGCCCAGCAGTTGTTTGGCCCGTTCTTCGGGCGTGAGCTGGTCGAGTGCTTCGAAGCGCTCGATGAAGCGCCGGGCGTCGCCCTCGTCGAGATCGTCCAGCGCCGACCCGCCGGGGAAGAAATTGTCGAAGTTCGGCAGCAGCGATTCCTCGTGCTTGCGCAGGAAGCCGTCGATCAAGGCCGTGGTGCGGCGGTCCTGGTCGTGGTGGGCGTGTTCCAGGTTCATTTGGAGCCGGAATTGGCCCATGGTGTCCAGCTTGGCGGCGTCGCCCTTGCATTTGGCGAACACTTCGAAATAGCTGAATATCGGCGGGAATTGGTTGCGCCGGTTGCCCTGCTTGGCGCACTCGGCCAGCAATTCGTACTGGCCCGCGTTGGCGAACCCCTCGCACAGGCCGATGAAATCGGTCTCGCTCAAGGCCGCCTGCTTGAAGCTCCGTTTCAGCATCGGCCCCAGCTTTTGCAGCACTTGCGCGATGGCCTGCCGGCCTTCGCCCTGATATTGGCCGAGCCGTTTGACCAGGGTCGCGAGTTCCGTCTTGTCGGGGACATGCTTCTTGTCCAAGGCTTCGGTGTAGCGCCCGGCGGTGGTGAGGTTCAAGTCCGCGCCCAGCGCCTCCATGGCCCATTGGAACCACGCCGCCACGCCACCGCCCGCCGCCGTCGAGGCCTCCCGCCACAATTCCCGGCACCGCTTGAGGTCGTCTTGCAGAAACGCCAGCACGCCCTCGGCATAGAGCAGGGCCGGGTTGCGTCGCTGTGGATCGAGCTGGCGGGCTTCGGCCAATTCCTGCGCCGCCGCGTCCAGTTTGTCCGACTTCAATTGCTTGCGGGCGTGGCCCAAGTGGGCTTCCAGCAGGTGGCGGCGGGCCTGGCTGTTGATGGGGTCGATGTCCAGCAAGCTCTTGGCGTAGCTGGCGGCTTTCTTGAACGCCTTGCGCCGCTGGGCCGATTGCATCGCCATCAGCAGCACGTCCGGGTCTTTTGGATATTGCTTGAGCGCCCGGTCCAGCCAGGCTTGGCTGGCCTTGGGGTCGTCGCCGTGATCGCGGAGTTCGATGAGCTTGAGATAGCTGGCCTTGTCGTCCGGGTCCAGCGCTAGGCTTTGCTCCAAATGCTTGATGGCCAAATGGGGCATCTCCGGTTCCGCGAACTCGGCGATATGGCGATGGATCAAGGCTTGAGTCAGCGGTTGCCGGGCACCTTCCGGGGCGGCGTTCAGTTCGTGAAGGCAGGATAGCCAATTGTCCTCGGCGTCCCCGTAGTAGCGGGCGTTTTCTTCGTGCAAGGCTTGCAGGCGATAGTAGTCGAACCGCGACAGCTTGCCGTAGGCCCGCTCATACACGGGAATGGCGTCCGGGCAGTCCACCAACGCGGCGAGGCAGAAGCGGCGGCTGGCGTTGTCGCCCAATTCGTTCCGGTAGCGCAGCACCGTTTCCAGCAAGGGCCGGGCGCCCTTGGCCTGGGCGGCTTTCTGAATGTCCCGTTGCAGGGCGAGTTGCGCCTTGCCGTAGCCTTTCAGTTTGTCGATGACGGCCCGCTGCTTGGCGGCGAGGGCGAGATAACTGGCCGCTTCGGGCCGGGGCGCTTCCGCCTGTTCGGCCAGGGCCACGGCGAGGCTGCGACAGGCCGAGTCGGCGTCGACCCGCTCCAGCGCTTCCTGCGCGGCGGCGGGATTTTGCTCCAGGGTCAGCAAGCCTTTCAGCAAGGGCCGCAGGTTCCGGTACGGCGAGCGGGACGAGAACTGGCGCAGGCAGTCCTCGACCTCGGCGTCCCGCTGGGCCGAATAGGCGGCGATGGCTTGTTTCGCCAAGGCTTGTTGCTTGACGATGGTGTGGTCCTTGGGCAGGGCGTTGAGCAGCTTGTCGTTGCCCAACGCCAGCAGGGCCACCGCTTCCAGCAGGCGTCGGCCTTCCGGGGATTGGAGCGCCGCTTCGGGCGCCGCCGCCAAGGCGGGACCGAGCTTGGCGGTTTGATTGGCTTGCAGCAGCCAGCCCAGATATTCGGCGGAGGGCGGGAGGTTCGGATGGAACCCGGCGTGGTTCTCCCACAGCAGGGCGGCCTCCTGGAACATGGCCTTGCCCGCCACCTCCCGCGCCCGTCCCAGATAGGCTTCCGCCAGCCTTTCTTCCCAGTCGCGGCGCTTTTCCCGCTTGAGCAGGTCTTTGAGCAGGACGATGGCGTCCTTGTAGGACCGGCCCTTCAGGGCGCGGAGGGCGGCGGCTTCGAGTTCCGGGATGGGTTTGGGTGGGGAGGATTTGGCTTTCATCTAGGCTAAGCGGGTGTTGGACGAGTGGACAGGAATTATCGCAGTCACGGCGCGGGCGATAAACCGATAACGGACGGTTTTGGGCTGGGTCCGTGTTATTACGGGGCAAATTTAAAGAAGCGCCTCTCGCCGCTTGGAGCATGTGAGCCATATTGGTCATATTGGATGGCAAAACGGATGAAGCCGAGCTTAGGTATGCCTTCAAGCAAAAATGCACTAAGTGATACACTCGCTTGCATGAAAAGAGTATTTAAAACCCGCTATTTCCAGCGTTGGATGCGTAAAACGGAATTGACCGACGCCATGCTCTGCAACGCCGTTTTTGAAATGGAGCGAGGGCTGATTGGCGCAGAACTGGTGGGGGCGTGGTCAAGAAGCGTGTCGCCCTGCCTGGAAAGGGAAAAAGCGGAAGCAGCGCACTCTGGTGGCGACGAATCGGGGCGACCGTTGGTTCTTCGTGTTTGGTTTCGAAAAGAGCCAGCGAGCCAATATCGGCGACAATGACTTGATGGCTCTGCGGACCCTTGCCCATGATCTGTTAAGACTCTCACCAGAACAACTCAATGACCGCGTCGGGAATCAATCGCTATGGGAGATTTGCCACCATGACAAACCACACTGGGAAGGCCAGCCGGATTCTGGAGGCGGTGCATGAGACCGCCCGCGACCTGCACGAAGCCGGGTTTATCGACAAGCGGCATATGCGGGAGTACGACGCCTTATACCTCACCCCCGTCGGGGATTATTCCGCCGAGGACATCCGCGCCCTGCGCGAGCGTAATCAAATTAGCCAAGCCGTCTTGGCCTCGCTGCTCAACACCAGCCTATCGACGGTTCGGCAGTGGGAAATTGGCGTGAAGCATCCGAGTGGCCCATCACTCAAACTGCTGGATTTGCTGGACCGCAAGGGCTTAGAGGTTTTGATTTGAGGATGGAAAGTCCCGGCACCCCGCGTCGCCGATCTATTGACCCGCCGCTGGCTCCACCACGAACGCCCCGCGCAGCATCCCCATCCAGCAGCTAAAGCTGATGACGCCCGGCTTGTCCGGGGTGAATTCGACGCGGTTCTCGCCCAGCTTAAGATCGAGTTCGAGGCTTAGCGCCGGGACCACCAGCCGACGGTTGCAATAGGTGAGTTCCTTGACCTCGATGAGCCATTCCACCGGCACGCCCTGCTTCAACACGAAGCGGTTCGGCGCGTAGCCCTGGCCGGTCACGGCCATGCGGATGGTTTGCCGGTCTCCCCACGCCGGCAGGGTGATGTTCTCCCGCGCTTGCTCCCAGCGCATCGCAGCCAGGGCGCCGAGGCTGCGGAAGTCGTAGCCGGAGCCGGACAGCAGCAAGCCCCGGTTCAGCATGATGAGTCCCAAGGCCACCACCAGCAGGGCGGAGACCTTCAGCAGGCCGTGGGTGATCCGCCCCGAAATGGCCCCGGCCAGAAGGCCAAAGCCGAGCATCAGCGGCAGGGTGCCCAACCCGAACACCAGCAGCAACACAGCGCCTTCCGTGAGGCTGCCGGTGCCGGCGGCCATCACGTACATGGCCTGCAACGGGCCGCAGGCGATCATCAGGCCGTTGAGCAGGCCGATGGCGAACGGGCCACGGTGCTTGCGCGACTCCCGCCCAAGGAACCGGCTCAGCCAGCGGGGCATATGCAGGCCGATCCGGTGCAGCGCCGGGAACCAATCCAGCATGTTGATACCGAACAGGACCAAAAACGCCCCGGCCCCGGCGGCGGCGTAGCCCCGGATTTCCGGCGTGAAGGCGATGACCGAGCCGAGCAGCCCGAAGGCGCCGCCAATCAGGGTGTAGGACAGCACCTTGGCGAACCCATACAGGGCATGGGGCAGAACCAGTCGGCGCCGACCCCGGCCCAGCGCGGCCTCGCGGGCGGTGTAGCCCACCACGAAGCCGCCGCACATGCCCACGCAGTGGAAGCCGGTGAGCAGTCCCACCAGGAACAGCAGGCCATAGCTCATGCCCCGCTCGAATTGCGGCACGTCGATACGGTTCGCCAGGGTTTCGCCCTCGACCAGCAGCCAGCCTATCGCCGCCAGCGCGGCCAATAGACCCAGCAACCGGCTCAGGGTGGGCAGCCAGGAGCGCCGGGGCCGCTGCGCCCCGCAGGTATAGCCCTCGTTCTTCACCGTCGCGGCGATCTGGGCGAGGTCGGTCCGCGATAGGTCGAAATTGACCTGGAGCGTACCGGCCTGATAGTTGGCCTTGGCCTTGCGCACCCCCGGCAGCCTGCCGACGGCTTGCTCGATGACGGTCTCGCAGCCCTCGCAATGCATGTCGCCGATGCTGAGCTTTCGGGTGCGCATGACCATGGGGGAAGTGACCTTAGTTGGGGGGATGGCTGGAAAATGGGTGCCTATATTAGCGGGCGGTGATGCTTGGGCGCTATGGGAACGAGCGCGAGAGGGAGGAGGGGCCAAATGCGTAAGTCCTAAAATTTGTTGCGTTGGCGGGGGCTGTCCGGTTCGTTCCCCGCAATCCCCCGAAGCCATACTCCCTTCCCCCAACTTCCACCCCATTCAACCGGGCTGGCATAATGGGTCCGCGCCGCCGCCCGGATTCCCCGCTTCCCGCTCTTCCCCATCGGCGTCGGCGCTCACAAGGATGTTTCCCGCCACTCAAGGAGGCTAGTCATGGCAAAGCTCAAGGATTTATTGGACAGCGACATCATCAAGGGCATAGGCATAGGCGTGGGCGTCGCCGCCGCTGGCTTGGTGTTGTTTCCGGCGCTGCGGCCCGCCGCCCGCGCCGCGATCAAAAGCGGCATCCTGCTGGCGGAGAAGGGCCGCGAGTGGATGGCCGTGGCGGGCGAAGAGTTCGATGATTTGGTGGCCGAAGTCCGGGCGGAACTGGCCGAGACGGAATTCGTGGACGTCGAGGACATGGGCGAAGCCGTCGAAGAAGCGGCGGGAGCCGAGGTGATGGAGCCGCAAGGCTAGGCCCATCCGGCTCCCGAACCAATTATCGGGGCACGGCGCCGCCCTCCCTTGTCAGGTCGCCGTGCCCGAATCGCCGGGCACCGACACGGGCCGGGAGAATCAGCTCAGGCGCAGGTGCAGGGGGCTTTTGCGCGGGAAGTGGGCCTTGAGGAACTCCATCTGGTCGGACAACACCCGGCGCCCCTGCAAATAAACATACTCGGCGTGGGTGGGCGCGAACGGGATGGCGAGCAGCTGCATCCCGGCCTGCTCGGGCGTCCGACCGGCCTTGTGGTTGTTGCAGCGCTTGCAGGCCGTCACCACGTTGCTCCACGCATCGCGGCCATTCTGGCTGATGGGCCGGACGTGGTCGCGGGATAGATCGCTATGATGGAACCGCTGGCCGCAGTACAGGCAAAGGTTGTTGTCGCGGCGGAACAGCGCGGGATTGCTGAGCGGCGGCACGTAGTTGGGGTCGGCGCCGTAGCCGTGGGTATAGCGATGGTGGGTGGCGATGATCGAATTGACCTCGATCACGCTGCGGTGGCCGGTCTTGGCGTTGATGCCGCCGCGCAGGGTATAAAGCGGGGTGCCGCAGCTATAGGCCACTTCACCCAGATGGTAGAGTTTCGCCGCCTCCTGGTAGCCTATCCATTCCAAAGGCATACCAGAGGCGTCGGTTCGCAATACCTGTAGATGGTAAATCTCCATGGTTCCTCCATTAAGCGTGGGCGATGGGTCGTTGTCATTGCGTGGCGGTTAAGGACGTGTCGATTCAAACTAGGCGTTACGCAGTTGCGGGATTTGTCCCCTCGCCCTCCGGGAGAGGGTTAGGGTGAGGGGATTGAAACATAAGGATTGCTGCCTTTTTGATCCCCTCATCCCAACGTTCTCCCTGGGGGAGAAGGAGCCAATCGCGCAACGCCTCTCAAAGTGGATCCAGGCCCGAGTTATGCACAGTTTATTCAATTTGCCTGTCAAGGGAAAACTTTGCATGGAGGGCGCCTTCTTGGCTGGGCAAGCCAAGCCCAAGTCATTGTTTCTGAATAAGATGAATTTTTGCCCACTTGTTTTGCAATTCGATGAAATCCTAACGCCCACGCCCACTTGGAGAGGCTTCCTACAGCCGATCCACAAACTTATCCACAGGAATTGTGGATAAGCGCCCCAAACGCCCAGCCGACGCGGCTTCCGGCCAGGGCGGACAAAGCCTTCATGGGGCGTCGATTTAGCATGGCGACCGTGCTGAAAATCGCGGTGCCGGTCCCGGTGCGACGGGCGTTCGATTACCTTCCGCCCGAGGCCGGGGACAGTGGAGCCTTGCGACCGGGCATGAGAATCGAGGTGCCCTTCGGGCGCGGCAAAAAAGTCGGGGTGCTGCTGGACGTGGTGGAAGAATCCGACCTCGATCCGGCCAAGCTCAAACCGGCCCTGGCCGTGCTGGACGAGGTGCCGCTGCTGTCCGACGCCGACCTCAAACTGCTGGCCTGGGCCAGCCGCTACTATCACTACCCCCTCGGCGAAGCGGTGGCGGCGGCCTTCAGCGCCACGCTCCGGCGGGGTGAGTCGGCCACGCCGGAAACCATCCGCCGCCTGTGCCCGGCGGGCCTCATCAGCCCGGACGCCGAAGATGCCGTCAAGCGGGCGCCCCGCCAATCCGCGTTACTACATAAATTGTGGGAAGCCCCCGAGGGTTTAACGCCCGCCGCGCTGGCCGAGTTGGACGGGAACTGGCGCAACACCGCCGCCGCCCTGGTCGGCAAAGGGTTGGCGGTTTGGCGGGAGTGCGCCGCCGCGCCGTTCACCGCCGCCGGAGCCGCGCCGCCGCCGACCCGATTACGGCTCAACGCCCACCAGGAAACCGCCGTCGCGGCGGTCACGGAAGCGCTGGGCGGGTACCGGGCCTTCTTGCTGGAAGGTGTCACCGGCAGCGGCAAGACCGAGGTGTATCTGCGGGTGGCGCAGGAAGTTCTGGCGCGGGGCGGGCAAACCATGATTCTCCTGCCGGAAATCAGCCTGACGCCGCAACTGGAGGCCCGCTTCCGCGCCCGGGTCGCAGCGCCCGTCGTCGTCTACCATTCCGCGCTCAACGACAACGAACGCCGCCGCGCTTGGCTCGCCATGCAGCGGGGCGAAGCGGCCATCCTGTTGGGCACCCGGTCGGCGGTGTTCACGCCCCTGCGCGCCCCCGGTCTGATCGTGCTGGACGAGGAACACGACACCTCGTTCAAGCAGCACGACGGCTTCCGCTACTCGGCGCGGGATGTGGCGGTGATGCGGGCCAATCTGCTCAATATCCCCGTGCTGCTGGGCTCGGCCACGCCCTCCCTGGAAACCCTGCACAACGCCCGGCTGGGCCGCTATCACTGGCTGCGTCTGCCGGAGCGGGCGGGCGGCGCGGCGGAGCCGACCTTCCGCCTGCTGGACATTCGCGGCCAGCGATTGACGGAGGGCATCTCCGGCCGCTTGGCCGCCGACATCAAGGAAACCCTGGCGCGGGGCGAGCAGGCGTTGTTATTCGTCAACCGGCGGGGGTTCGCCCCGACCCTGATTTGCCACGCTTGCGGCTGGGTGGCGCAGTGTCGGCATTGCGACGCCAACTTGGTCATCCATTACGGCGAACAGAAGCTGCGTTGCCACCATTGCGGGTTTGAGCAAGCTCTGGGGCGACAATGCGGGGATTGCAAGAAAGAGGAACTGCGTCCCTTGGGGCTGGGCACGGAGCGGATCGAAGCCGTGCTGGGGGAATTGTTCCCCGCCGCCCGCGTCGCCCGCATCGACCGGGACAGCACCCGCCGCAAGGGCCAGCTACAACGCTTGCTGGAAGATGTCTGCGCGGGCCGGATCGACCTGCTCATCGGCACCCAGATGCTTGCCAAGGGGCACCATTTCCCCGGCGTCACCCTGGTGGGCATCGTCGATGTGGATGCGGGTTTGTACAGCACCGATTTCCGCGCCGGGGAGCGCACCGCCCAACTCGTCATGCAGGTGGCGGGCCGGGCCGGGCGGGAGGAGCGTCCCGGCACGGTGGTCCTGCAAACCCGCCATCCCGAGCATCCCTTGCTGCGGCGCTTGGTGGGGAAGGGCTATCCCGCCTTCGCGGCGGCCACGGCGGAAGAGCGCGAGGCGGCCTTGCTGCCGCCTTACTCCCATCAAGCCTTGTGGCGGGCCGAGGCCAACCAGCCGGACGCGCCGCGCCTGTTTCTGCAGGGCGTCGCCGAGTTGGCCGGCCGGCTCGGCGTCCCGGCGCTGTTGGTGCTGGGTCCCGCGCCCGCGCCGCTGGCCCGGCGGGCGGGCTGGCACCGCTGGCAATTGCTGCTACAGTCGGAAAAGCGCGGCGTGCTGCACAACGCCATCGACCGGCTGCTGGCGTCCATCATGAACCTTGAGGAATCCAGGCGGGTGCGGTGGTCTATAGATGTGGACCCGGTGGATTTGTATTGAACCGGCCTAGGATGGGTGTAGCGCAGTGAAACCCATCACCTCAGGCTAGGGGCATGATGGGTTCCGCATGGCTCCACCCATCCTATAAGTTGCATCCATCCCACAAGCGATTCCCAAGAATAACGAGGCGCCCATGTTCCCCCTGCGCGATGAAAATCCCACCTTCCGCACGCCGCTGGCCGTCATCCTCATCCTCGGTCTCAATGTCGCCAGTTGGGCCTTGATCCAAGGCTTCGGCGGCGCCGAGCCGCTGGCCCGCTCCCTGTGCGAGTTGGGCCTGATTCCCGGCGATTTGTTCGGCGGCGTGCCCGCCGGGACCATCATCCCCTTGGGCAATAACATGGGCTGCGAACTGCACGGGACCGCGTCATTGCTCACCCTCGTCACCCACATGTTTTTGCATGGCGGCTGGTTCCACATCATCGGCAACATGTGGTTCCTGTGGGTGTTCGGCGACAACGTGGAAGACGCCATGGGCCCGGTGCGGTTCGTGGTGTTCTATCTGCTGTGTGGGCTGGTCGCCGCCGCCGCGCAGATCATGACCGCCCCCGACGCCGCGATTCCCATGGTGGGCGCGTCCGGGGCCATCGGTGGCGTGATGGGCGCCTATGCGTGGCTGTACCCCAAAGCCCAGATCAAGACGCTAATATTCCTGGGCATCTTCATCACCACGGTGGATGTACCGGCCATCGGCATGTTGGGCTATTGGTTCTTCATCCAACTCGCCGGGGGAATGCCCGCGCTGCAGGCCGCTGGCGGGGGCGTGGCGTTCTGGGCGCACATCGGGGGATTCCTGGCGGGGCTGATTCTGGTGGGACCGATGCGCCGGGCGGACTATCTGGCGGAGCATTTACGGCGGGGCAGGATGGGCTGGAGGCGGCGGTAGAGGAATATGGCCGAAAATAACTTCCCGAACTCCGCCGAAATGGGAAAGGTATTTCCGGCCAAATCCTAGGTTCTGTTGACGTAAGACTCTGTTGGCATAGAGGAAAATGGCGTTTTGAAACAGATGGTTAGCCGCGGCCCATAAAAAACGTGAGTCAGGGTAGGGTGGATAAGCGGAGCGCATCCGCCGCCTTGGTTGGGTGGATGCGCTTCGCTTATCCACCCTACGTCACTGATCTGGCCTCGCTTACGTCAACAGAACCTAGGCATTATTCGCTGCCCACGCAAACCTCGCCCTTCAACCGGTTGAAACTAATGGTCCAGCCATTGTCGAGGATGGTATAGGAGAGTCTGCCGCTACCGCCCGCATCCTGGAACTGTTCCGAACCGCCGATGAATACCTCGTCCTCATAACCTTCCTGAAGGTGAATATTGTCCAGGGCATACAGGCGGCCTATCGGATTTTCCCCGGAATATACGTTGAACAGAGTTATCACTAATTGCGAGGTAGGGGTGGGATTGGCGAGAAAAGCTGAAATTGTTTCGAACTCCACATCTTTCCCGCCAATCTTGGCCGGTATTTTGCCGTTGGAGGTATAGCAAACGCCGGAGAGATGGGGCAGATAATTCTGGAATTCGGGAATGCTGCCGCCGGTCAACTGCTCGAGGCCGACGCATCCATAGTTAAGCCCTATGGTAGCGTTCACCTTCTTTTGAACCATGATTTTCTTGCAATCCGGTTTGGCTTGGGCGGTGCCGAAAGACAAGATGACCGAGGCGGCGATTATGGTTGTCTTTGAGAGGAGATTCATTGCATTACCCTGGCTGATTGGTGTTGGCTAAATAGCTATCCATGCCCACTTCGCAGCCATGGCGGCTAAAAGCAAGCGGCACTGGAAGTTCCCTGGTGTGGAGCCATTGGCATAAGCATATTCCGCGCCACATGCGTAAGCGATTGTTGCCGCTATGGATTTATCTAAGGGCGAGGCGATTGGGAAGCCGCTTCGCGTCGCTGTGAGACGACACATGATCCCGCCCGGATGGTGAATCAAGGCAGGCGAATGGCGCCACCTAACACACCAAGGCAAACCGCCAGAATGGGTCGCCCGAACCCGACAGGGGACAGGGTGGGTGCGGACGCCATTTCCGGATTGGGCGGTTACAATGTCCGCCCTTTCCCGAAAGCCCACCATGAACCACGACGCCAATTCCGAAGCAAGGCAGAGCCGCTCATGGTCGGCCTCGCTGGAAAGCGGCGCCGGAACCGGGCGGGCTGATCGAGCCGGTCTTGTCGCAAACCTCGAAGCTCAACCTCTATCCCCTTAACCACCCCATGAAATCCAACCTCCTTCCCTGGCTGCTCATCCTCGCCTCGCTCGGCCTGTCCCTGTGGACCCGCTATTCGCTGGTGGAGCAAGCCGAATTTGGTTTCTTCTGCGACGGCGGCGGCGCGTCCTGGCTGTGTCCGGTGCGTTGGGCCATCGTGCAGAGCTTCAACAGCTATGGGCTAGGCTATTTCGCCCTGTTTTTGGGGCTGCTGGCGACAGTCACCCGCTCGGCAAGCGTCGCCTTGGCGGCGGGCGTGGTCGGGATGATGGGCCTAGTCCTTTACAACTGGGATTATTCGGCCCTGGGCTTCCTGCTCGGCGCGCTCGCCCTGGCGCGTGCGCAGTTCGAGGATTACCGGCATCAACACGGAACCGGCCAGCAGCAGGCATAAGCCCGCCCACACGATGGACTGCGGGTTGAGGTTGTCGGCCCAGCCCCACGGCTCGTGGGGCGAGGCAATCACATGCTCGGCGATGGCGATCCACGGGGCGGAAATCGCAATCCAACTGGCCAGCAGGATTTCCTCCAGGTCGGCGGTGCTTTTCCGGTCCAGCCAGGCCAACAGCGACAAGCCAACCGTCGGCACCGCGTAGAGCGCCACGGGGAAGTCCCGGTAGCGGCCATCGAACACCAGCAGCAGGCAGACCAAGGCCGCGCCGAACAAAAAGGCGAAGCGCAGGGCACCCAGAACACGGGCGGCGGCGACGTAGCTTTGATCGTTGCGCCTGGCCCAGCGCACCAGGGCGCTGACCGGGGCGAGTTGGGGCGGCTTGATCCCGCCCGCGCACCAGCCCGATACGGCCCGCCCGAATTGGAAGGTCGCCAGCACCAGCAGGGCCGCGTACAGCACCGTCACCGTCCATTCGCTCCAATTCCGGTTCGCCATCCACAGGTCGCGCCAGACCGCCAGATTGGCCCCGCCGCCCGCGACGCTGACGATGGCCAGCACGATGGCTTCGTCCGGGCCGTTTAAGGTTCTCCAGCGGCGCAAGAAGCCAACGAAGAATCCCGCCGCCGCGCACGCCGCCGCCAAGCTCCACGCGGGCGCCTCGGCCACCGGACCCTTGAACGGGAATTTCGGCTCGCCGAACCGATTGAACAAGCCCCAATAGCCGCCCACCGCGCCTTCCTGCTTGCGCTTCCAGTGCTGGTCGAAGGCTTCGATGACGTTGTAGGGGATTTTTTCCAGTTCCGCCCGCACCTCGAACTCGCGGATGAAGCGGGCCTGGTTCACCAGATTCGGCACGGCGCCCTGGCGCTGACGGCCATAGCTGGGCCAGCCGGTTTCGCCGATCATGATGTCCTTGCCCGGCAGGCGCGCCTTGACGTGCTGGTAGATGTGGCTGACGTGGCCGACGGCGTGTTCCACGGGCACCGGGCGGTCTTCCCAGTAGGGCAGGATATGCACGGTGATGTACGACACGGCGTCCGCCAAGTCGGCGTGGCGCAGCCAGAACTCCCACACGTCGGCGTAGGTGATGGGAATGTTTGGCACCGCCGCCCGCACCCGCTCGATATAGCCACGCAGGGCGGCGGGCGGTTGCTCGCCGCGCAGCAGGACTTCGTTGCCGACGATGATGCCCCGGATGGCGGACGGGTATTTCCGGGCGGTGTCGATGCCCTTGGTGATTTCCCGCTCGTTCTCGGCGGCGATGCGGCCGATCCAGATGCCCAGCAGCACCTTCATGCCGTGCTTTTCCGCGAGGCGGGGGGTTTCGTGCAAGCCCTGGCTGACCGAGTAGATGCGCACGCAGTCGAAGCGCTTGGAGAGCCGGGCGAGGTCGGCGTCGATGTGGTCGGCGTCGATGTAAAGGCTCTTGTCGAAGGGGGTGTGATTCTCTTGGTGGAAGGGCGCGTAGGACACGCAACTGAGGTGGTCGCTCAAGGCATCGACCAAGACCACCGGGCGGCTGGCCTGCCACCAATACAGCACCGACAAGGCGGCGCAGACCGTGAGAATAAGGGAAACCAAACCGGGTGTCGGGCGCATACCTTACGATTCCTGTGCCTACTAGACGGGGGGCGGATAATGTACCATAGGCGCTCATTTCCCTCGCCAGGGCCGCGTCCCGATCCCGTGGTTCAACGGTGCCCTGCGCTCCGAACGAATTCGAATCCAGAACAAATCAGAAGGTAGATTTTATGCAGAGTTGGAGCATCGCTTCCCCCCGCCACCGCAGATTATCCGGCGCGGGTCTGGCCTTGTTGATGGGCCTCGCGGCTTCGTCCGCGTGGGCGGAAAACGCCGCCGGGGCGAAACCCCAGGCCGCCGCGCCCGTTCCCGCCAAGGCCGCGCCGCCCGCCAAACCCCATCCCAAGTTCACCGGGCCGGCGGAATGCACCCGCACCGGGCAGCGGGTCATCGCCGCGTTGGCGCGTGACGATTCCGGGGCCGCCAGCCAGTTCCATACGTTCTACACCGCCTTCAAATGCCCGCCGCAGCATTTGGCCCAATCCTTTGGCTGTCTGGTCGGCTTACAGACCAAGAACCCCAGCATTTCCAACCCGTCGCCGGAGCAGGTGGCGCAATGCTGGAATGATCCCTCGACCATCCCCGAGGTGAAGCCGCCGCAGCCGGAGACGCCTCCGGCGGGCGAGGCGAAGTAGGTTCCGCCGCCGGGTATGAAAAAGGCCGCGTTTGCGGCCTTTTTTGTGTCTGTCCGCGGTCGATTGTTCCGTGGCTTCGATTGAGTCGTCTTCCCGCATCCTCTATGCTTGCCCAACCCCGTATCGACTGCGGACACACACCTTAATGAGGGCACCATGTACACAGTTTATAAGCTGAACGCCGACGAATTGAATGAGGATTTCCTGCAATCCATCAAGACGTTATTCCATAACAAGTCCATCGAAATTGCTGTGTGCGAGGCGGAAGCGGCGGACCAGGATGAAACGGATTATCTGCTTTGCGACCCTGCCAATCGCCAGCGCCTACTGGAAGCCATCGAAAACGCCCGGCATGGAAATGGATTGATGGAAGTGGATATGGGCGCCATATGAGGGTGGCTTTCGAGAGTGGTGCGTTCGCTGATTTTATGGAATGGTCTCAGCACGACCGCAAAACCCACCAGCGAATTGCCTCGCTCATCATGGATATTCTTCGTAATCCTTTTGCCGGCTTGGGGAAACCCGAACCCCTGAAGCATGAGTTAAAAGGTTATTGGTCCCGTCGCATCGACCAGGAACACCGTTTGGTTTATCGCATTGAGGGCGACGCGGTGATTATCGTCGCCTGCAAATACCACTACGAAAAATAGTGCCGCCCATCCCGCTCATCGGCATACCCCGGACAAAACACCGTTGCTCTGCCGCTGGCGGGTCTCCCGGAACACGGCAAGCCTGAGCTTGCAAGACCGGGGTTCCTAAGCCGGAACGCGGGAGTCCGCGCCCTAATCTCCGCTTCCCTTCCCCCCCACCTATACCGCCGTATAGAATCCCCGCGTCCCCGTGACCCGTTCCCAACAAAAACCCAACCTCCAGCCATGCGCCTAATCATCCTCTCCACCGCCCTCATCGCCGCCCTGCTGCAAGTCGCCGTGTGGCACGTCGTGCAGCGCGCCGCCGAGCCGCCTGATTTCGCCAGCAAGATCGCCTCCTTGTCCCTGGCCTACGAGCCGACGACCCCGCCCTTCCACGGTGTCGAGCCGAAGCTCGAAGACATCGACCGCGACCTCAAGCTCATCGCCGAGGTGGCGAAGAAGGTCCGCATCTACACCGTCGCGGGCAGCCTGGCCGAAGTCCCTAAGCTGGCGCAGAAATACAACCTCGACGTGACCCTGGGGGCCTGGCTCAACGACGAGCACGACGCCGTCGGCAACCCGATTCCCGGCGTTCGGGAGGGCAACCTGAAGGAGCTGGAAACGGCCCTCCGGCTGGCGCGGGAAAACTGGAACGTCCGCGAAGTGATGGTGGGCAACGAGGTCATGCTGCGGGCGCGGATGGAATACCCGGACGTGAAGGACGGAACCTCCGGCCAATTGAAGCTGTCGCCGGAAGCCCAGTTGCGCTTCAACGGCTTGGTGGACTACCTCCGCCAGGCCAAGGGGCAGATCACCAAGCCCATTTCCACCAGCGAAGGCTGGAGCGATTGGGCCTTCCTGCCGGAACTGGCCAAGGAGGTGGATTTCATCACCACCCACAACCTGCCGTTCTGGGAACAGGTCCGGGCCGACCGGGCGAAAAAATACGCGATGGAAAAGTACGACGTGCTGCGCGGGATGTACCCCGGCAAGCGGGTGCTGGTGGGCGAATTCGGCTGGCCCAGTCAGGGCTACAACCGCATGTCCGCCGTGCCCAATCCGCTCAAGCAGGCCCAGGTGGTGCGGGAATTCCTCATCGAAGCGGAGCAGCGCGGCGTCGATTACAACATCGTCGAAGCCTTCGACCAGCCCTGGAAAACCTTCGAGGGCAGCAACGCAGGGCCGTACTGGGGCATTTATGACAGCGACCGCAACCCCAAATTCAAGCTGACCGGGCTGGTGCAGAAGGAGCGCCCCTGGATGCCCGTGGGCGGCGTGGTCATCGGCACCTTCATCGGCATCTGGGGCTTGTCGCGGCGGCGGCCCACCTTCGGCCACGCCCTGTCCTACACCCTGGCGGCCAACGCCATCGGCGCGGGCATCATGTCCGCCGCCGCCTATCCGTTCGAGTATTACCTCAACGCCGGGCTGTGGATCATGTGGGCCATCGGCTTTTTGATGATGTTGCCGCTGGCTATCATCACCCTCGCCAAAATCCACGAAATCGCCGAAGTCTTATTGGGCCACGAGCCGGTGCGCCTGATAGAACCAAATCGCCCCAAGCCGCCGCTGCCCGATCCGGCCCCGCTGGTGTCCATCCACGTCCCGGCCTACAAGGAACAGCCGGAGATGTACAAGGCCACCCTGGACAGCATGGCGAAGCTGGATTACCCGCGCTTCGAGGTGCTGGCCGTCGTCAACAACACCACGGACGAGTATTACTGGAAGCCGATTGAAGAGCATTGCGCGAAGCTCGGCGCGAATTTCAAGTTCGTGTACCTGCCGAAGGTGTCCGGCTTCAAGGCGGGCGCGCTGAACATGGCGCTGGACCGGATGGACCCGGACGCCGCCGTCATCGCCGTGGTGGACGCGGATTATCAGGTGCATCCCAACTGGTTGAAGGATTTGGTGCCTTGGTTCAATGACCCGCAGGTCGCCATCATCCAGGCGCCGCAGGACCACCGCGACGGCGACGAAAACCTCTTGAAGACCATCATGAACGCCGAGTACGCCGGTTTCTTTGACATCGGCATGGTGCAGCGTAACGAGGACAACGCCATCATCGCCCACGGCACCATGCTGATGGTGCGGCGCTCGGCCTTCGACGAGGCGGGCGGCTGGGCCACCGACACCATCGTGGAGGACACCGAGCTAGGCTTGCGGCTCATGGCCCGTGGCCTCCACGCCCACTACACCCGCGAGCGCTACGGCTGGGGCGTGCTGCCCGATACCTTTCTGGCCTTCAAGACCCAGCGCCACCGCTGGGCCTACGGCGCCATGCAGATCATCCGCAAGCACTGGCGGCATGTGCGGCCTAGCTCCACCACGCTGACCCGGCAGCAGAAGTACCACTTCGTCACCGGCTGGGCGTACTGGTTCTCCGACGCGGTGGGCTGCGCCATTTCCTTCCTCAACCTGATCTGGGTGCCGCTCATCATCCTGGCGGAACTGGCCTTCCCGGCGGTGTCGCTGACCGTGCCGGTGCTGACGGCGGTGGTGGTCAATATCATCCATGCCTGGGCGCTGTACGTCCGCCGCGTGCGCATCCCCAAGCGGCAAATCGCCGGGGCCGCGCTGGCCGCTATGAGCCTGCAATACACCGTGGGCCGGGCGGTGATCGAGGGCATGATTACCGACAACCTGGCCTTCAAAGTCACCGAAAAAGGCGGCGCCGCCAAGAAGAAGAAGGCCGACAAGCCCGCCCAGACCGAGACGGTGATGGGTTTGTTGCTGCTGAGCGGGGCCATCTGGCTGTGGCTCGCCAACCAGTTCAGCGTGTACGAGCAATCGCTGTTCGCGTTGACGGTGCTGATTCAAAGCATCCCGTTCCTCTGCACCACGGCCATGAGCCTGATCGAGGAATACCAGAACTGGAAGGCGGCGCGGGCCTTGCCAGCGGGGGGCGAGGCGGAGGCATTGTCGGCGGAAGGACCGGCGAAGTGATTGGATAGGATGGGCGGGCAGCCGTAGGCTGGGTTGGGGCACGAAACCCAGCCTACTCACCCGGCAAAATTGCTGGATTTCGTGCCTCAATTCAGTGATGTAGGTCAGGCTTTAGCCTGATCCTCCAGCCCTTTCCAAGTGCAAAAATAACCTTTTAAATCAATTGGTTGAAAGGCAAATTTTTCTACGCCGAAGCGTAAGGTGCTGCTAATGCTGACACAGGCAATAGCAAAATCATGGGCTTACATAACCTGATTTCGCCAACTCGGTAAACCACTTTGAAATGGCTGGCCTGATCCTCCCCGGCGTCGGGCTAAAGCCCGACCTACATCACACCTACCATCAAGGTGAAAATGCTCTTAGATCAAATGGGCCACTTTGAGCAGGACGCCAATGATGAGCGTGCTTTGCAAGAGACCGACGCCCACCACCCAGCGGATTAGATCGGCGCGGGTTTCGGCGATTTTCACCTCGACCGTGCGGATTTCCTTCTGTAGCCGCAATTCGACTTCCTTGATCTCCAGCCGGACGCCCTCGATCTCCTTGCGCAGCT
>NZ_JBTEKS010000039.1:0-19228 GCF_054333355.1 Methylomagnum sp.
CATCTGCCGCACCTCGTCCTTGAACAGTTCCCGCAGCGGCTCCACCAGCTTGAGCTTCATGTGTTCCGGCAGCCCGCCCACGTTGTGGTGGGATTTGATGACGTGGGCCTTGCCGGTCTTGGAACCCGCCGATTCGATCACGTCCGGGTAAATCGTGCCCTGCGCCAGCCAGCGGGCGTCGGCGATTTTGCCAGCCTCCTCGTCGAAGATGTCCACGAACAGCCGTCCGATGATCTTGCGCTTTTGCTCGGGATCGGCCACGCCTGCCAGCGCCGTCAAATACCGCGCCTCCGCGTTGACCCGGATGACCTTGACGCCCATGTGTTGGGCGAAAGTGTTCATCACCTGGTCGCCCTCGTGCAGCCGCAGCAGGCCGGTATCCACGAACACGCAGGTCAATTGGTCGCCGATGGCCTTGTGCAGCAACGCCGCCACCACCGACGAATCCACGCCGCCGGACAGGCCCAGAATCACTTGGTCTTGGCCGACCTTGGCGCGGACGGTTTCCACGCTGTCGTCGATGATGTTGCGGGTGGTCCACAGCGCGTCGCAGCCGCAGATTTCCTGGACGAAGCGTTCCAGGATGCGCTTGCCCTGCCGGGTGTGGGTGACTTCCGGGTGGAATTGCAGGGCGTAGAAGCGGCGCTCCTCGTCGGCCATGCCGGCGATGGGGGCGCTGTCGGTGGAGGCCATCAGTTTGAAGCCGGGCGGCAGTGCGGTCACTTGGTCGCCGTGGCTCATCCACACGTCGAGCAGGCCGCAGCCTTCCGGGGTGGTGTGGTCTTCGATGTCGAGCAGCAATTTGGAATGGCCCCGCGCCCGCACTTGGGCGTAGCCGAATTCGCGGTGGGCAGAGGATTCGACCTTGCCGCCGAGTTGTTCGGCCATGGTTTGCATCCCGTAGCGGATACCGAGGACCGGCACGCCCAGTTCGAACACCAGCCCCGGTGCCCGTGGCGTGTCGGCGGCGGTGACGGTTTCCGGGCCGCCGGATAGCACGATGCCTTGCGGGGCGTAGTCGCGGATATAGGTTTCGGCGCAGTCGTAGGGGTGGATTTCGCAATAAATCCCAATCTCGCGGACGCGGCGGGCGATGAGTTGGGTGTATTGGGAGCCGAAATCGAGGATTAGGATTTTTTGGGAGTGGATGTTTTGCATGGGGTATTCGGGATTCAAATATTGCAAGTTGGGTATGCGCTTGATGTCGATGTGTTAGATTGTCGGGCTTCAATAAGTATTGATGCTGTCGTCTAATGTAAATAAATGCCCAACCTAAGAAATTGACGTTCAGCGCTCATTCCCACTGCAACTCGATTGCTTGATTGAATTATTGATTGTTGATTATTACTGTAGGAGAAGTGCCAGGAATCATCGGCTTAATATTTGGGCGTTTATAGTCTTTATCAGTTTTGTCAACGCATTCAAAATTGACGATTGCCTGCGCTCCGGCACCTATAGGGGCTGTTTGGGTGCTTTGAGTCACTTGATACTTTCCTAGCTTGGAGCAATATTCAGTGGCAAGTTGTATGGCGTTAGCAATCGCGCCACCGCCGCCTGGGTCTATAGTAAATAGAGTTGAATGTGCCCGTGCCATGAAACTGTCTGGGCCTGTTTGCACTACACCCGATGTAGTACAGCCGGACAATAGCCCAACACTTATAAAAATTACGAAAAGTAGTTTCATTACTATCCTAACTAAAGGGGTTTTGCTCGTTCCCACGCGCCGCGCTGTGGTTAAGAATCTCGGCCCACAGCGCGGGCGGAAGGCATTCCCACGGTGTCCGTGGGAACGAGCGGGATTTATGGCAAAGCATCATTTGGTTCAGGCGGTACATCAGGCACAGCGGCTAAAAACCGTTCAAATCCCTCACGACTTCCCAATGCCGCTTCCCGCCGTAAGAAATCCAAACCCTTCGCCACCGACCCTGCAATATTCGGATTCTCAGGGTTCACAATCACCGCCTGCCGAGCCGGGGAAAGCAAGACATCCATATCCTCCATCGGCACCGCCCCCAACAAAACCTCGTCGCCCAAGACCAACGCCCCGGTAAAACAGCCACGATTCTCAAACTTCACTTCCACCGGTCCTACATAAGCGCACAAATGCCGATTGCCATCCGCCGTGGTGACTTCCCGCTTATAAAGCTCGGCCAACTGCAATTGGATGGCGATATGTTCGGGAATGCATAAATGCAAAGCCCCGGTATCGGCCAGGGCTTTCACATTCATGGGTTTAATATCTCGGCTTTTCGGATTGGATAATTGAATCTCGGCGGTGATAAAGCCCATGGCTTTTCTCTCGGCTAGCCCCTAAAAATCAAATGTTCTGCGGAGCGGCAGGTATCAAATTGCTCTGCATCAACGGCGTATTCCCCGGCCCAAAAAAAGAAACCCGCCCCCCGGTATCGACAATCCAAACCTCCTGCGCCCCCACCTCAAAATACAGCGGCATTTTCTCACGCATTTCCTGCCAGCTATTGGAAGGCGACATCACCTCAATGCAGATTTCCGGCGCTTCGGTCACATAACCTGTATCCATGATATGACGGGCATGATATTCCGCGCTGGCTAAAGTTGCGTCTGGTGCTTTAACACCGTCCGAAGTCACTATGCCCAATTCACTGCCTCTTTTCCATTCCGGGGCAATGCGCACGAATAACCCGATTAACTCGCCAACATGGTTGCTGTGTCCGTAATTCACCGGCGTCATAATGATTTGCCCCCGTGCGTTGGTTTCCCAGGGAAATGGTAAGTCCAGCTTTTCGATGGCTTTCAGCATTTGGGGATTCATACTAAAACCTCTTTCATAGACGGAAGTATTTCGTGGGAGCGGTTTTCATCCGGTCGCGGTTGGAAACCGCTCCCACGAAGACGGGCTATTAATCAATCCAACGAATAATTCGGCGCTTCCTTGGTGATCGTCACATCATGCACATGGCTTTCGCGAATCCCGGCGGAGGTGATGCGGACGAAACTGGCCTTGGTGCGCATTTCTTCAATGGTGCTGCACCCGGTATAGCCCATGGCCGAGCGCACGCCGCCCGCCAATTGATGCAGTATGGCAATCAGGCTGCCCTTGTACGGCACGCGGCCCTCGATACCTTCCGGCACCAGCTTCTCCGCCTCGGTGCTGTCCTGGAAATAGCGGTCGCTAGAACCCTGCTGCTGCGCCATGGCACCCAGCGAACCCATGCCGCGATAGGATTTGTAGGAGCGGCCTTGGAAAAGCTCGACCTCGCCGGGGGCTTCCTCGGTGCCCGCGAACAAACCGCCCATCATCACCGCGTAGGCGCCCGCCGCCAGCGCCTTCGCCACATCGCCGGAAAACCGGATGCCGCCGTCGGCGATGAGTGGCACGCCCGTGCCTTGCAGGGCGTCGGCCACATTGGCGACGGCGGTGATTTGCGGCACGCCCACGCCGGCGACGATCCGGGTGGTACATATAGAACCCGGCCCAATCCCGACCTTCACCGCGTCCGCGCCCGCCTCGACCAGCGCCCGCGCCGCTTCGCCGGTGGCGATGTTGCCGCCGATGACTTGGACCTGCGGAAAATTCTTCTTCACCCAGCGCACCCGGTCCAACACGCCCTGGGAATGGCCGTGGGCGGTGTCCACCACAATGACATCCACGCCCGCCGCGACCAGCACCTCGACCCGTTCCTCGGTGCCCGCGCCCGTGCCCACCGCCGCGCCGACCCGCAGCCGCTCCTGCTCGTCCTTGCAGGCTTGAGGGTAGTCCCGCGACTTCTGGATGTCCTTCACCGTAATCATGCCGCGCAACTGGAATTGGCTGTTGACCACCAGCACTTTCTCGATGCGGTGCTTGTGCAGCAGGCGGATGACTTCCTCCTTGCTGGCACCTTCCTGCACGGTGATGAGCTTTTCCTTCGGCGTCATGACCTTGGTGACGGGTTCGTCGTAGCGGGTTTCAAACCGGAGGTCGCGGCTGGTGACGATGCCGACCAGTTCGCCGCGATCCACCACTGGCACGCCGGAAATGTGCTTGGCGCGGGTCAGGGCCAGCACGTCGCGGATGGTGGCGTGCGGGGAGACGGTGATGGGTTCCTTGATGACGCCGCTTTCGTATTTCTTGACGCTGTGGACTTCGTAAGCCTGGCGCTCGGCGGACATGTTCTTGTGGATGATGCCGATGCCGCCTTCTTGGGCGATGGTGATGGCCAGGCGCGATTCCGTCACCGTGTCCATGGCGGCGGAGAGGATCGGGATGTTGAGGCTGATGGTCCGCGTGAGCTGGGTTTTCAGGCTGACTTCGCGCGGCAGGACGGTGGAATGTGCCGGAATGAGGAGGACATCGTCGAAGGTGAGGGCTTCTTGTACGACACGCATTTGGGGGCTCCCGCCAACTGGAAAAATCGGACGAATATATTGGAATCGACACCTCTAAGCAAGGTTGGCGGGTCTTGTCAATGGCGGATTGCGGGGTGTTTATTGCTTGCCGTAGGCGCCGTCGTGGTCGGGATGAATCGCCAGAAATCGGATGTAATTTCCATCCCGCAAGGCAACGGCCCGGCATTGGCGGGAAATCCGCAAGCTATAACTGCCGGGATCGCTCTTGACGGCTTCCTAGCGTAAGCCACGGTCCCGGTAGACCTGATCCCAGGTCATCGACATCAGCTTGCCGAAGGTTTTCACGGTTTGGCGGAGGTCGTCTGATTCCAGACGGACAAAGTCCGCCAAAAACACCGGGTTGTTGATGTCCAGCAAGACCTTTTGACTCATAGCCGATCCTGAACCCGCGTCAGCAATTCATTCAAATCGGTTTCGGCGGGCGGGTTTTCCTCGCACCAGCGCTTGGCCCGGCGTAATTTTTCCTGCATCTCCGGCGTGTGCAGCCACGCCTCGGATTCGGGAATGGCGTCGGCGGGGACTAAGACGAGCGTGCCGTCGCTCTGCTCGGTGACATCGAAGGAGCGGCCCGCGTATTTGTGGCCTAGCGCAAGCTGGCCGTCGGTTCCGGCGGTTTTGAGCATGGAATTTGCCTCGTGCGGTTAGGTGGTGAAGGGAGGATAGCATTCCCGGACTGTGCGGGTAGGGCTTGCGCGCGTTTTTCGAGCGCTACCGAAATAGCTGGAAAGCGTTTGTTGGCAGACTCGTAAACAACCCATTTATTTCGCCCGCCATTTTGAGTATTCTCCGTTCGCGATTCGCGAATGAAGAACAAGCCATGATTTTGAAACCCCAAGACCTGCTGATCCTACTCAAGCTCGTGGCCCTGGATGGGGCCAATTGGAGCTATGCCGCGCTGGCGGTGGATTTGGGCATGAGCCCTTCGGAAGTCCACGCAGGGGTGAAAAGACTGCTAGCCGCCCGTTTGGCGACCGAGCGGGAAGGTGCCGTCGTCCCGGCGGTCGCGGCGCTCAACGAATTCATCGCGCACGGCGTGCCCTACGTGTTCGTGCCGGATCGCGGCGAACTGACCCGTGGAACGCCGACCGCCCACGCGGCCCCGCCGTTGCGGGAGATGCTTGCTGAATCCGGCGAGCCGCCGCCCGTGTGGCCGGACCCGCTGGGCGAGGCGCGGGGCATGATTTTCTCGCCGCTATATCCCTCCGCACCCAAAGCGGCCCGCACCGACCCAAAGCTCTATGAGCTACTCGCCCTGGTGGATGCCGTGCGGGGCGGACGGGCGCGGGAGCGAGCGATGGCATTGAAGATTCTGGATGAGCGGTTCAAAAATTATGGCGCTCCACACTAATCCCAATCTCGAAATCTTGCGGTTGGCCGTGCATCGGCTGGGGGGATTGGCGGAGCGCATGGTGTTTCTTGGCGGCTGCGCGACCGGGCTGCTATTGACCGATCCCGCCGCTCCCGCGCCCCGACCGACCCAAGATGTGGATGTCATCACGGAGGTGTTGTCGCTGGCCGATTATTACCGGCTGGCGGACCATCTCCGCGAAGCGGGATTCTACGAGGATCAAACCGAGGGAGCGCCGGTGTGCCGTTGGCGTTCGGCGGGTGTCATTCTGGATGTCATGCCGACCGAGCCGCACATTCTAGGTTTCGGCAACCGCTGGTACGCGCCCGCATTGAGGGCATCGGAGTAGGTCGATTTGGGGTCGGGAATGCGCATCCGCGTGGTGACAGCGCCCTATTTCCTGGCAACCAAGCTGGAAGCCTTCGACGGGCGCGGCGGGGGAGATTTCCTGCTCAGCCACGACATTGAGGATTGCGTGGCATTGATTGACGGGCGCCCGGAATGGGTGGATGACGTTCAGCGGGCAGACGAAACCGTGCGGGTCTATCTGGCGGAGCGCTTCGGGATATTGTTGCGAAATGCCGCGTTTCTGGATGCCTTGCCCGGACATCTACCGCCCGATGCCGCCAGCCAAGCCCGCCTGCCAATGCTCACCGAGCGAATCCGGGCCATTGCCGATTCCCGCGCCTGATATTCAATGGACCGAGCGATTGCCCCCATCCCAACCGCTCTAGTATCCTTGCCCGTTTCTTTCCCGCCACCGAATCCGCACGTATGGACGATATTTACAAGCCTTCCGACCTCGAAGAAGCCACCCAGCGCCTCTGGGAAGAGCAGGGCGTGTTCCGCGCCGTCGAAGACCCTTCAAAAGAAAAATACTACTGCCTGTCCATGTTCCCCTATCCCAGCGGGCGGCTGCACATGGGCCATGTGCGGAACTACACCATCGGCGACGTGATGTCCCGCTACCAGCGGATGCACGGGAAGAACGTGCTGCAACCCATGGGCTGGGACGCCTTCGGCCTGCCCGCCGAGAACGCCGCCATGGCGAAGGGCGTGCCACCGGGGGATTGGACCTACGACAACATCGAATACATGAAGGACCAGCTCAAGCGGCTGGGCTTCGGCTACGACTGGCACCGGGAAGTCGCCACCTGTCGCCCGGACTATTACCGCTGGGAGCAATGGTTCTTCCTGCGCCTGCTGGAAAAAGGGCTGGTCTATAAGAAAACCTCGCCGGTCAACTGGTGCCCCCACGACGCCACCGTCCTCGCCAATGAACAGGTCATTGAGGGCTGCTGCTGGCGTTGCGACACGCCCGTGGTCCGCAAGGAAATCTCCCAGTGGTTCATGAAGATCACCGCCTACGCCGACGAATTGCTTTCCGAACTGGACGGCATGACCGGCTGGCCCGAACAAGTCCGCACCATGCAGGCCAACTGGATCGGCAAGAGCTACGGTGTGCGCTTCGCCTTCCCGTATACGCTGGACGGCCAGGATGAACTGCTGTGGGTCTACACCACCCGCGCCGACACCATCATGGGCGTCACCTTCTGCGCCGTGGCCCCGGAACATCCGCTGGCGACTTACGCCGCGAAGGACAACCCCGACCTCGCCGCCTTCATCCAGGAATGCGCCCAAAGCGGCACCGCCGAAGCCGACATGGCGACCATGGAAAAGAAGGGGATGCCCACCGGCATTGCCGTGACTCATCCGCTGACCGGCGAGCGGGTGCCGGTGTGGGTCGGCAACTACGTGTTGATGAGCTACGGCGAAGGCGCGGTGATGGCGGTCCCGGCCCACGACGAGCGGGATTTCCATTTCGCCCACAAATACGGCCTGTCCATCAACCAGGTGATTGAGTTGAAGAACGGCGAGCATGTGTTCACGGCGGAGTTCTGGCAGGACTGGTACGCCGACAAGGCCGCTGGCGTGTGCGTCAATTCCGGCAAGTACGACGGCCTGGACTATAACGCCGCCGTGGACGCCATCGCCGCCGACCTCCAAGCGAAAGGCTTGGGCGAAAAGCAGGTGAATTTCCGGCTGCGCGACTGGGGCGTGTCCCGCCAGCGCTATTGGGGCTGCCCGGTGCCGGTCATCTACTGCGATGACTGCGGCACGGTGCCGGTCCCGGACGACCAGCTTCCGGTCGAACTGCCCAAGGATGTGGAGATTACCGGCGTCGGTTCGCCGCTGGCCCGGCTGGAATCCTTCGTCCACGTCGATTGCCCGAAGTGCGGCAAGCCCGCCCGCCGGGAAACCGACACCTTCGACACCTTCATGGAATCGTCCTGGTACTTCGCCCGCTACGCCTGTGCCGACAACGCCACGGCCATGCTGGATGAGCGGGCCAATTACTGGCTGCCGGTGGACCAGTACATCGGCGGCATCGAACACGCCATCCTGCACCTCTTGTATTCCCGCTTCTATCACAAGCTGCTGCGCGATGCGGGGCTGGTGAAGTGTGATGAGCCGTTCGCCAACCTGTTAACCCAGGGCATGGTGGTGGCGCCGACCTTCTTCCGCGAAGACGGCGGCAAAAAGGCGTACATCGGCCCCACCGAAGTGGACGTGACCACCGACGACAAGGGCCGCATCACCGGCGCCACGCTCAAGGCGGACGGCGGGCTGGTGAACGTGGGCGGAACCGAGAAAATGTCGAAGTCCAAGAACAACGGCGTGGACCCGGAACACTTGGTCAGCCGCTATGGGGCCGACACGGTGCGCTTGTTCACCATGTTCGCCGCGCCGCCGGAGCAATCGCTGGAATGGTCCGACTCGGGCGTGGAAGGCGGTTTCCGTTTCCTGCGCCGCTTATGGAAACAGGTGGCGACCCACGTCAACGAAGGTCCGGTTCCGGCTTTGGACACGAACGCGCTGAACGACGGCCAGAAAGCCATCCGCCGCCAAGTCCACGAAACCTTGCGGAAAGTGACCGACGACATGGGCCGCCGCTTCACCTTCAACACGGCCATCGCCGCCAATATGGAATTGCTCAACGCCCTCGCCAAGTTCGACGACGCGAGCGGGCAGGGTAGGGCGGTGCGCCAGGAAGCCTTGGAATTGGTGACGCTGATGCTGTCGCCCATCGTGCCGCATATTTCCGAGCATCTGTGGCGGGCGTTAGGCCACGACGGGATTGTGGCGGTGACGCCGTGGCCGGAGGCGGACGAATCCGCCCTGGTCCAAGACAGCCTGGAGTACGTGGTGCAGGTCAACGGCAAGCTGCGCGGGAAGATCACCGTGGCGGTGGACGCGCCCAGCGACGCGATCCAAGCCGCCGCCCTGGCCGACGAGAACGTCCTGCGCTTCACCGAGGGCAAGCCGCCGAGGAAGGTCATCGTGGTGCCGAAGAAGCTGGTCAACATCGTGGTGTGAAGATGCCCGGACGATTGCTTTTCAGATTCGCCGCTTTAGGGCTGGCCGTCGTGTCGATGGCCGGGTGTGGTTTTCATTTGCGTGGAGAAATGCCCGGTTCGGCGGAATCGAAGACCTTGTATCTGAGCGGCCTCAGTACCCGGAACTCGTTCTACGGCGACCTTGCCCAAGTCCTGAGCTATTCCGGTGGTAGTCTAGCGACCGCCCCCGCCAAGGCCGGAGCGGTGGTGAACGTGACCCTGGCCCGCCACGAGCGCCGCGCCCTCACCTTGAGCGGTCAGGGCCGCGCCAACACCTTCGACCTGACGTTCCGGGTCATTTACGATGTCCGCTCGCCCAAGGGCGAAATCCTGGTGCCGATGCAGGAAATGGAAGTCCGCCGCGATTACTTCAACGACCAGGCTTCGCCGCTCGGCCAAGGCGAGGAAGAAGCCTTGATGCGCCAAGAAATGGAAAAGGAAGCCGCCCAAACCCTGTTGCGCCGGATCGTCTACACCCTCAACCGTAGCCCCAAGCTGTCGGACCAAAAGTCGTGAAGGTCTACGCCGAACAACTGGGCGAGCAACTTAAGCGCCGCCTGGTGCCGGTGTACCTATTGAGCGGCGACGAACCCCTGCAACTCACCGAAGCCGCCGACGCCGTCCGACTGGCCGCCAAGGCCGCTGGCTACACCAATCGCGAGTTGTTCTACGTGGACGCGGGCTTCGAGTGGAGCCTGCTGCGGGAAGCCTGCGATTCGTTCTCGCTGTTCGGCGAGCCCCGCCTCCTTGACCTGCGCCTGCCCGCCAAGCCCGACAAAACCGGCGGCGCGGCCCTGCTCCGCTACACCGAGCGCCCGCCCGACGACGCCATCCTCGTCATCACCACGCCCAAGCTGACCTCCACCGACCAGAAAGCTAAGTGGTTCCAGGCCGTGGAAAAGCTTGGCGTGTTCGTCCAAGTCTGGCCGCTGGAAGGCGAGAAGCTGCTGCGCTGGCTGGACCGCCGCTTGAATTCCAAGGGGCTTTTGGCCGACCAAACCGGGCTGCGCCTGCTGGCGGGGCGGGTCGAGGGCAATCTTCTGGCGGCGTCCCAGGAAATCGAGAAGCTGCACATCCTGTACGGCACAGGTCGGTTGAGCGATGAGCAAATCCTCAAGGCCGTGGCCGACAGCGCCCGCTACGATGTGTTCGGCTTGGCCGAGGAGGTCTTGCGCGGCCATCCCGGCAAGGCCTATCGGATGCTGATGGGCCTCAAGGCGGAAGGCGTCGCCGCGCCGGTGGCCCTGTGGGCGCTGACCCGCGAAATCCGGCTGGTGGCCACGCTGAAGGCCGAGATGGCGGCGGGGGTTTCCCAGGAATCGGCGTTCGGCAAGCACCGCATTTGGGATAGCCGCAAGCCCACGCTGGAAGCTGCCTTGCGCCGCTTGAACCGCGATCATATTCACCACGCGCTGCGGTTGTCGGCCAAGGCTGATCGGATCATCAAGGGCATGGAAACGGGCGAGGCTTGGGATGCGTTGCTGGGGGTTTGTATGAGTTTGACGGGAAAGGCGGGGTTGGATGGGTCTCAATCGTTCCGATAGTCATAGGAAATGCTGATCGAATTCGATCCCGATAAAGCCGCCCGAAATCGCCTCGTACACGATGGAATAAGGCTTCGACGAAGCGCGGGATGTGTTGCTAGATCCCGCGCTCTAACATGGGAAGGCATGGACGCGAAGAGCAGCGGTTGTGTCCCTGGGAATGGGGGCACGGAACCGTACAAGCGGAAGCGGCCAGGGATAAAGCGCCGGTCGCCCTCTGTCTTGATGCGGATATTGTGGCCGCGCTACACGCACAGGCTGACGCGGGAGGGAAAAACTGGCGAACTTAATCACCCGAACTTTGCGTGCTGAATATTGCGTCCAAGGCGGCTTAATCGGTTAAACGGAGCGTGTGAGAGCTAGAGATAAGATTCGTAACACCCGTTAACTTAAGGGTCTTGCAACAAAACTGTCCTCTCTTTAAAGCACCCATCCTGTAGGCCAAGGCGGAAAGGACTGACAACCGGAAGGATGGCATAAGGAATCGATGGCCGTGAATTAATCTTATGTATTGCAAAGTGTTACCAATAGACGTGTTGCGTATTAAACACCTACTTTTGAACGGGTACATCATCGCACTGCTGGTGACTGGCATTACCCTGGATGTCTTACTGTCTCTGCAGCCGACCTTTGAAGGATCGCCTCCACTGCTTCTTTTTTCAGTGGCGGTCATGCTGGCCGCCTGGCGCGGCGGATTCGGAGCCGGTTTTCTGGCAACGGTATTGAGCGCAGTGGCGAGCGCGTACTTTTTATTGGAACCATACCACTCCGTTTTCATCGCCGATCCCAGGGAAAGGCTGCGGGTAGGACTCCTGGTGGCGGTAGGGGCAAGCCTCAGCCTGGTAATCGCGGTTTTGCGCAAGGCGGAACTGCGATCCTGGCGGGTCGAATTGGAACGCGAGGCCACGGAACGGCGCCTGGGCGAGAGTGAGCAGCGCTACCGGGAACTGTTTGAAAACAGCTCGGATGCCATTTTTTTGATCGACGTCACCGCGGATGGTCGATTCAGGTTCGCCGAGCTGAATCCGGCCGATGAAAGGCTGATGGGACTCAGCAGCACCGACGTGGCCGGCCGGTTCATCGAGGAGGTGGTGCCCGAAACCATGCTCGCGCGGGTCAACGCCAATTTCCGCCGTTGCGTGGCGGGGGGTGCGCCCATCGCTTTCGAAGAGACGCTCGAATTTCCGCCGGGAAGCCGCCATCTCGACACCACCCTGATTCCGGTGCGCAACGTCGCCAGCGAGATTTACCGGATCGTCGGCATAGTTCACGACATCACGGAACGCAAGCGGATCGAAGAACTGCTGCGGAAGCAGGTGGCGCTGGAAGAGCGATTGGCGAAAATCGCCGCCAATGCGCCGGGGGTGATGTGTAACTTTCAAATGCGACCGGACGGGAGCACCTGCATTCCTTATGCGGCGCCGGGCATCGTCGATCTTTATTGTCTCGATCCCGACGAAATGGCGGAGGATGCCTCGATTATTCTGCCGCTCATTCATCCCGACGATGTCGAACGGGTAAACAGGTCCATCGCCGAATCGGCGCGTACCTTATCGCCCTGGCGCGATGAATATCGGGTCAGGCACCCCATAAAAGGCGAAATCTGGATCGAAGGCCGTTCCACCCCGCAGGCCGACACCGACGGCGGCATCACCTGGCATGGATTCCTTCACGATGTGACCGAGCGCAAACGCGCCCAGGAGCAACTCGCGCTGGTCAGCTTCGCCTTGAACCACGTACAGGAAGCCGCTTACCTGATCGACGAACAGGCGCGCTTTTGTTATGTCAACGACGGAGCCTGCCGAGTCTTGGGCTACAGCCGCAACGAATTGCTGCCCCTCAGCGTGCCCGATGTCGGTTCCGGTTGGTCCATGGACCATTGGACCCAACATTGGCGCGATCTCAAGGCGCATGGCTCGCTTACTTTCGAAGCCGACCATCGGGCTAAAGACGGGCATATCTTTCCGGTGGAAATCAACGCCAACTATTTCGAGTACGAGGGGCGCGGCTACAATCTGGGACTGGCGAGAGACATCACCGAGCGCAAACAAGCGGAAAAAGTGCTCCTGCATTACGCCGCCATCGTCGAATCGTCGGATGACGCCATCATCGGGAAGACGGCGGACGGGATCCTGACCAGTTGGAACCGAGGCGCGGAACGGGTGTTCGGCTACCGCAGCGAGGAAGCGATAGGCAAGTCCATCACCTTCCTGATTCCCGACGACCGCGTTGGCGAGGAGCGGATGATCCTCGACAAGATTACCCACGGCCTGTCGATCGAGCACTACGAGACCGTCCGTCGGCGCAAGGACGGCAAACTGATCGATGTTTCCGTCACCATTTCGCCGTTGCGCGATGCCGAGGGAAAAATCGTCGGCGCCTCCAAGATCGCCCGCGACATCACCGAAAACAAGCGCCTTCAAGCTGCGCTCCAGGAACACGAACGCAAATTGGAGGAAGCCCAGCGCGTCGCCCATGTCGGCTATTGGGACCGCGACTATCACACCGGCCAGGTCACCATTTCGGAGGAATCCCGCCGGATATTCGGACTGCCGCCCGGGGAGCGCGTTTTCAATGTGGCGGAGTGGCACGCGCTATGGCTCGAACTCGTTCATCTGGATGATCGTCCAAGGGTTTCCCAAATAATCTCCAATGCCATGCGGGGCGGGGTCCGCTACGACGTGGAATACCGCCTGGTCCAACCCGGCGGCGAGGTGCTGTTCGTCCATAGCGTGGGGGATACCACGCGAGACGAGTCAGGACGGCTACTCCGTCTGTTCGGCATGATCCATGACATCACCGAGCGCAAGCGGGCCGAGGCACGGATATTGGAAAGCGAGGCGCGGTTCCGTCAGATGGCCGATGAGGCGCCGGTCATGATCTGGTTGGCGGACGAAAGCAAGATGTGCAGTTACTTTAATCGGCCTTGGCTCGAATTTACCGGTCGGACGCTTGAACAGGAGCTGGGCGTGGGGTGGGCCGAAGGTATACATACCGAAGACAGGGACCGTTGCCTCTCGACTTACACGACCGCCTTCGAAGCGCGCCAAGCTTTCGAGATGGAGTACCGTCTGCGTCGTCACGACGGCGAGTACCGCTGGATTCTGGACCGCGGAATACCTCGTTACGCGGCGGACGCCAAATTTCTCGGCTATATCGGGTCATGCATCGACATCAATGATCGCAAGCATTTGGAGGCGGCATTGCATGAGGCGGACCAGCGCAAGAACGAATTTCTCGCCATGCTCAGCCATGAACTGCGGAATCCTCTGGCCCCCATCCGGAATGCCGTGTACCTGATGCGCAAGCTGGAGATGCCCGATCCCAAGCTGCACTGGGCGCGCGATGTGGTAGATCGTCAGGTAACCCATCTGACGCGGCTCGTGGACGATCTCCTGGACGTGTCCCGGATTGTCCAGGGCAAGCTGACGTTGCGGACAGCCCCGATCGACATCGTTACCGTCATCGATCAGGCCATTGAGGTCAGCCGGCCATTCATCGAAGCCCGGCGCCATACCCTCGCGATCTCCATGCCGCACGAACCCATGCGAGTGGAGGGGGATGGCGTCCGATTGATTCAAGTCATCTCGAACCTGCTCGACAACGCCGCCAAGTACACGCCGGAGGGAGGCCGCATCTGGCTGGATTTGGCGTGTCGGAACGGGGAAGCCGTGCTTTCGATCCGGGACACGGGGGAAGGTATTTCCAGCGCGTTGCTGCCGTACGTCTTCGAGGTATTCACGCAGGGCGAGCGTCCCCTGGATCGCACCCAAGGGGGTCTTGGGCTGGGCCTGACCATCGTGCAGAACATCGTGGTTCTACACGGCGGGCGAATCGAGGTACGGAGCGAAGGCCCCGGCCAAGGCAGTGAGTTTGTCGTGCGATTACCGGTTCTTGAACCGGAGCCTAAGCTGGTCCAGGGCATTGCTGGCCGTTAATGCCACCGGATGATTTTAATTTCGATACTACGGCGGATTTTCACCAAAACCCCTTAGCTTTCTATGCCTTAACCATGACAGAAACCCTGCAACCCTATATCCGCACCATCGGCCAAAACGCCCGCGCCGCCGCCCGCCTGATGGGCCGGGCCGAAACCGCCGCCAAGAATCAAGCCCTCCTCGCCATCGCCGACGCGCTGGAAGCCGGGGCCGACACCCTCATCGCCGAGAACCAGAAAGACCTGGACGCCGGGCGGCAGCGTGGCCTCGACAGCGCCATGCTGGAACGGCTCGACATCAACGAGAAGCGCGTCAAGGCCATGGCCGATGGACTCCGCGAAGTGGCCGCGCTGCCCGATCCGGTGGGCGAAATCACCGGGCTGACCTACCGCCCGTCCGGCATCCAGGTCGGGCGGATGCGGGTGCCGCTGGGCGTCATCGGCATCATTTACGAGTCGCGCCCCAACGTCACCGCCGACGCCGCCGCGCTGTGCCTGAAATCCGGCAACGCCTGCATCCTGCGCGGTGGCTCGGAAGCCATCCATTCCAACAAAGCCATCGCCGCCTGCATCCGCGCCGGGCTGGCAACGGCGGGCCTCCCGGCGGACGCGGTGCAATTGATCGAGACCACCGACCGCGCCGCCGTGGGCGAAATGCTGCGCCTTACGGACTGCATCGACGTGATCGTGCCCCGTGGCGGCAAGGGACTCATCCAGCGGATCATGGAGGAATCACGCATCCCCATCATCAAGCACCTGGACGGCATCTGCCACGTCTACATCGACGACCATTGCGACATGGATAAGGCCATCAAGATTGCGATGAATGCCAAGACTCATCGTTATGGCGTCTGCAACGCGATGGAAACCCTGCTGATGAACGCCCGCGTCGCGCCCATCCTGCTGCCGGAACTGGCGCGGCTGTACCGGGAAAAGGGTGTGGAATTGCGCGGCTGCCCGAAGACCTGCGCCATCGTCCCCGATTGCATCCCGGCGACGGAAGAAGATTGGGATACCGAATATCTGGCGCCGATCCTGTCCATCCGCGTCGTGGCGGACTTGGACGAGGCCATGGACCACATCCACCGCCACAGTTCCCAGCACACCGAGTCCATCGTCACCGAGGACTACACCCGCGCCCGGCGCTTCCTGCGGGAGGTGGATTCCAGTTCGGTGATGGTCAACGCCTCCACCCGCTTCGCCGACGGCTTCGAATACGGCCTGGGCGCGGAGATCGGCATTTCCACCGACAAGCTGCACGCCCGTGGGCCGGTGGGGCTGGAAGGGCTGACCACGCAGAAGTTTGTGGTCTTGGGCGATGGTCATATTCGGGCATAACACAGCGGAATAAAGCGGCATGACGAACGGGATAGAGGGTTAGCTTAAGGGGTTGACCTGTCCGGCTTGCGGGAAAATGTGCTGTCTTTGTCCAGCGCAGAATGCTCGGCGTGTGGTTCTCTGATTGCGAGGCAGCTTCCATCGAAGGTTTTGCTTTTGGCTCTTATCGTGTTCTGAGGTCATGGCAAAAAGGAGCTTTTGCCCGCCATGCGCCGACTCCCCCACCTGCCTGACGAAGGGAAATGCCACGAGGAACTGGGGCGGATGCGCTGGCGGTGCGAGACGCGCTGTCCGGGCCGCGCCTTTCGGGCGTCGTGGAATGCGACGGGGCGTGCCTCGCCATGAGCCGAGGAAATTTGGCGGCATTGAACCCAAAAAGCCCCCGGCCCTCCCAAGAAAGCCGGGGGCTTTAAACATCCACCGCCGCAACGATTTACTTCATCTCCTGCAATTCCCCCGCCGGAATGGCCCCATCGGAGCGGCCTTTCAAATAGGCATACAACCCGTCGATATTGTCCATCACCGCCTTGTTGTTCTTGTGGGCGGGCATCGCGGCCTTGCCTTCCGTGACGATCTGGACGAAATCCTCCTTCGACTTGGTTTTCAGCGCGGTCAACAGGTTGGGAAAGGCGGCGCTGCCTTCGGCGGTCTGGCCGTGGCAGGTTTCGCAGCGCTGGCGCTTGTAGGTTTGGTAGCCCTTGTAGGTGGCGGAATCGACCTGATTGCCTTCCACCTTGTAGGGCGTTTCGGCCCGTAGCGTCGGGACCGAAGCCAGCAGGCAAGCGGCGGCGAAAGCGGAAATCAGCGGGCGGCGAATCATCCTGGCGCGAGTGGTCATTGGAACCTCCTGTTCATGGTTAAGTGCCCGAATCATGGCACGGACGCAGGGGGGCGGCAATGAATCCGAACTGCTTCTTTCGCAGGAGGAAACACCCGAAGGGCTTAGCCTGCCCCAACGGCAAGCCGCTGAAATTCAAGCCCATGAACGAACCTGTTACCATAAACCCCCTATCGCCCGCCCTGACAAGGAGCAAATTGCCGTGAAACCGGCCTTGGAAATCGACGCCCCCATGACCCCTGCGGAACTCCGCGCCAGCCTGTCCCTCGCCGCCATTTATATGCTGCGGATGCTGGGGATGTTCCTGATTTTGCCGGTGTTCGCCGTGTTTGCGCGGGACTTGCCGGACGCCACGCCCACCCTGGTGGGACTCGCCATCAGCGCCTATGGCCTGACTCAGGCGGTGTTCCAGATTCCCTTCGGCCTCTGGTCCGACCGCTACGGGCGGAAGCCCCTCATCGCCGCCGGGCTGGCGCTGTTCGTGCTGGGCAGCGTGGTGGCGGCGCTGTCCGATTCCATCTACGGCATCATCGCCGGGCGTGCCCTGCAAGGCGCGGGCGCGGTGGCGGCGGTGGTCATGGCCCTGGCCGCCGACCTGACCCGCGAGGAACACCGCACCAAGGCCATGGCCCTGATCGGCATCAGCATCGGCCTGTCGTTCGCCGTGTCCATGGTGGCGGGTCCGGTCCTGTCCAACTGGATGGGGCTGAAAGGGCTGTTCTGGGTCATCACCGGGCTGGCGCTGCTGGCCATCGTGGTGCTGTTCACCGTGGTCCCCACGCCCGCCGTCAGCCGCTTCCACCGCGACACCCAGGCCCGCGCCGGGGCGTTCTCCACGGTGTTGAGCGACCCCGAACTGCGGCGGCTGGATTTGGGCATCTTCTGCCTGCACCTGATTTTGACCGCCACCTTCGTGGTGCTGCCCTTGGTGATGCGGGATTCGCTGGACATGCCCGCCGCCGACCATTGGCACATCTACCTGCCGGTGTTCTTCCTGGCCATGTGCAGCATGGTGCCGTTCGTGATTTTGGCGGAGAAGAAGCGCAAGATGAAAGCCGTGTTCGTCGCGTTCATCGGCTTGGTGGCGGCGTCCGACTTGGGCTTCATGTGGCTGGGGGATAGCTTCTGGGCGGTGTTCGCGCTGCTGTATGTGTTCTTCACCGGCTTCAACCTGCTGGAAGCCACCCTGCCGTCCATGGTCTCGAAGATCGCCCCGCCCGACCTCAAGGGCACGGCCATGGGCATTTATTCCACTTCGCAATTCTTGGGCGCTTTCGCCGGGGGCGCGGGCGGCGGCTGGATTTACGGGCACTTCGGCACCGCTGCGGTGTTCCTGTATTGCGCCGTCGCGGCCCTGTTGTGGCTGGCCGTGGCCTTCGGGATGAAGCCGCCGCGCCATGTCAGCAGCCTGCTCGTCAATGTCGGCGAGCTGAGCCGCGAAGAGGCGTCGGGGCTGTCCGGGCGGCTGCTGCAAATCCCCGGCGTGGCCGAAGCCGTGGTGCTGGCCGAGGATGGCGTGGCCTATCTCAAGGTGGACAAGGAGAAGCTGGACCGTCTGGCCCTGACGGCGGCCTTCCAGGAGGCCGGAACGTGAAAACGGTCGGTTCACGTAACCCACCATCTCAATCGACACGGTGGGCTACGGCGCACGGCAAGTTCAACATCAATCGCGGGACTCGCCAAAGGTGCGCCTAACCCACCCTACGAATACCGGGCTTTCGCACACGCTCTGAGCCGGGCGGCGTTGCCTGAACCCTAGCCCGGTGCGACAATCAAAATAATCAAAGACTTGAACTGGAGAAAAACATGTCCAAAGGCACGATCAACAAGGTGATCCTGATCGGCAATCTCGGCGCCGACCCCGACTTCCGGCAGGCGCCCGGCGGGGCGGTGGTCGCCAACCTCAACATTGCCACCACCAATACCTGGAAGGACCAAACGGGGCAGTTCCAAGATCACACCGAATGGCACCGGGTGGCGGTGTTCGGACGCACCGCCGAAGTCGCCCGCGATTACTTGCGGAAAGGCAGCAAGGTGTACATCGAAGGGAGCCTCCGCACCCGCAAGTGGCAGGACAAGACCACCGGACAGGACCGCTACAGCACTGAGATTTTCGTCAACGAAATGCAGATGCTGGACCGCATGGGCGGTGGCGGGCAGGGCGGTTATTCCGATTATGGGAACTCCGGCGGTTCGCGGGATCGTTCTTCCGGCGGCTATGCTCCGCCGCCCCCGCCGCCCGGCCCCGCCCGCCAAGCGCCGGAACCCAACTATCCACCGAGCAGCGCACCGGGCGGCGGCATGGATGATTTCGACGACGATATTCCCTTCTAAGATCGGCTCCGGCCAATTGCCGCCCCCAAGCCCGCGATTCAGCGGGCTTTTTCATTCCGCTCTTCCCACAAAGCCAAAACCTTACTTGATTAGTAAGAATCTTCAGTAGGGTGGGCATGGGTA
>NZ_JBTEKS010000040.1:0-19193 GCF_054333355.1 Methylomagnum sp.
GGGTGGATGCGCTCCGCTTATCCGCCCTACCCTGACTTACGTTTTTTATGGGCCGCGGCTAACCATCTGTTTCAAAACGCCATTTTCCTCTATGCCAACAGAGCCTTACGTCAACAGAACCTAACCCCTTCCCAGGGGGCGAGGGGACAAATCGCATTTCTGCGTAAGTCCTATGCTCGTAATCCCGCCCCAATCCGCCCGATCTTCGGAGTTTCAGCACGCGGCAAGAACGGCAACAGGTGGGCCGGGTTTTTTGGCGGAAGCGCTGAGGCAGGCAAGCACGGATCACACACCCTAACCTCGACAGGAATCCCCAATGATCGGTCACGCTAGTCTTATCGCCATCCTCGCGGCATTGCTCTCCGCCTGCGCCTCGGGCATTCCCTCCGTGGACGACCCGCTCCATCCCGTGGTGGATGGGGAAAGCGTGCCGTCGGTTCAATTCCTGCAAAAATACTGCATGGGCGAAAATATGAACGCCACCTGCTCCGAGGTGAGGAACGCGGTGGCTGAATCGCTGCAATCGCCCTCGCCCTGACGCCCCCACCCCACCCATCCCGAGGCCATCCCATCATGCGAATCTGGGTCGATGCCGACGCCTGCCCCAATGTCATCAAGGACATCCTGTTCCGGGCGGCGGAGCGGGTGAAAGTGCCCATGATCCTGGTGGCGAACCAGTCCATCGCCACGCCGCCCTCCGCCTACATCACGGCCTTGCGGGTGCGGAAAGGCTTCGACGCGGCGGACAACGAGATCGTCAAGCGGCTGGAGCCGGGCGATTTGGTCATCACGGCGGATATTCCCTTGGCGGCGGAAGCCATCGCCAAGGGCGGATTCGCCCTGAATCCACGGGGCGAGTTCTACTCCGAGGCGAACATCCGGGCGCGGCTGAACATGCGGGATTTCATGGAGACGCTCCGGGCCAGCGGCATCGACACCGGCGGACCCGCCGCCCTGAATCAGCGGGACCGGCAAGCCTTCTCCAATGAGCTGGATAAGTTTCTGGCCCGGCACGCGAAGCCGGGTTAAGCAGAAAGACCATGGGCGCGGGCTTCAGCCCGCGACAGCCGAGCCTGGTCGTGGGCAGAAGCCTACCCCCACCGCCATACACTCGATTACGGCGGCGGCGTGAGCAAATGCAGCAGCCGGGGAAATTCGACGCCGTGGCGCTGCTCCAGAATCCTGGCCCGCTGCCTGAGCGCCTCGCGGCCAAGCCGCCGCACCTCCGCCCCCAAACCAAAGCCGATGACATTGCCCCGGCCCGTGACTTGCAGCCGCTTCGTGCCGCCCTCGAAATAGAGATTGAGCAGGCGCATGGAGTGGCGCAGGGATTCCGCGTGGCTGCCCCAGAGGTTCATGGCGAGAACGCCATCGGGAGTCAGCAACTTCGCGCAGGCGGAGACAAAATCGTGCTGGCTGGCGGAAACGGCCAAGCCCTCGTGATCGAAAATATCCACGAAGATATGCCCGTATTCCCCGGCGGCATTGTCCGCCGCATGGCAGACGAACTCGCCGCCCTCGGCGATGTGCAGCGTGAGCCGGGGGTCTTCGGGCAAGCCGAAATATTCATGGGCGACCATCGCCACGATGGGGCGGTATTCCACCACGTCGATGCGGCATTCCGGGAAGGCGTTCAGCAGGAACTTCGCCAGCGATCCCCCGCCCAACCCCAGCAGCAACACCCGCCCCGGATCGGCGCTGAAGATGATTCCTGCCAGCATGGCCCGGACGTAGCTAAGCTCTAGCCGATCCGGGTCCGCCAGCGACATGGCGCTCTGCTTGGGCGAGGTGCCGAAATGCAGCGAGCGCACGCCGAAAGCGTCCACCACCTCCACCAGTCCCTCCTTGTCCCGGCGGCAATGCACCAGCGTTCCGCCATATTTGCGCATGGTCATTGGCTATCCGGTGGCTCCGCCGGGATGGGAAATTTCTCGGCCATCCCCAACCCCGGCAAACAGTAAGGCAAATAACGCAACGGGTGCGGCAATCCCCAGCCCCGCGCCATCCGCAAGTTTGAGCGAATTATCCATGTCATTGTTTTTATTTGAAAATCAGCTTAGGCACGCAATTTGTTTGGCTTACCAGCGCATAGCCTCTTCGATTGCGACACTGGACGACCGGCTGTAAAAATTCTCGAATCTTGTCTCTGCCTCCTCTCTCGAAACCGCACCTGTCCTTTAGTCCCACCTTCCGTCCCCGGTGTCGCTTTTTTTCATCCCGCCATTGACCCAGCCTAACAGGCCCATTCCTCCCATCGCCACTTCGGCGTCCCTCCTCTCCGCCCCGCGAACCAGGCCCCGCGCCGGAAAAGCGTCCATTATCCAACATCCGCCCCCGAGTACCCATCTTCGTTGGCGGGCGCGTGGGGAGCCGACGCCGCCACGGGCTTCCGCCTCCCACACAGCCTCTTAAGGGACGCGCCTGCCGGTCCTGAACAAGCCCTTACGTAGCCCTCCGCATAGGCCACGCCCCGGCCCCATGCTAGGTTTGCCCCACGCCATCAAGGATTGGCCGTCAGATAGGCGCGGCGGGAAGCCGGTGGACGCTGCCCATGGGATGCGTTTTAAACGGAAGATGCGGCAAGTCACGCCGTGGGGAGGAACTATGCGCTCAACGACCCTGCGGATTTCGTTGACTCGGGCCACCATCCTGCTGGCGGTGGGGTCCAGCATGATCGTCTCGCTCATGTCGGCGCCCGCCTCCAGTCCGATCAAAATGGCCGACCAAGCCACCGCTCTCCCGCAAGCCGGAAAGAAGGGCTCGCGATTCCAGAACCCGCCGGAAATCGCCAGCAGCGACGGCGTCCTCACGGCGATATTCACGGTCACGCCCGCCGGATTCAAGGTGGCCGGGCTGAATCTCACCTTTCCGGCGCTGTACGAGGCCGCCTACACCCCGCCGGTGCTGCGGGTGAATCCAGGCGACCGGCTACGGATTCTGCTGAACAATTTCGGGCAGGTCTCCACGAACCTTCACTTCCACGGCCTCAACGTCACTCCGCGAGAGGGCGGCGACAATATTTTTGTCAGCGTCGATCAAGGCGACTCCTTCCAATACGACTTCCCCATTCCCGCCAGCCACCGTCAGGGCTTGTACTGGTATCACCCACACCGCGACCCGTTTTTAAACACGCAGATTGCTGGCGGCATGGCGGGCGGCATCATTATCGGCAATATCCTCGCGCCGTTCCCGGCCCTCGCCGGGATACCCGAGCGGCTGATTCTGCTGAAAGACCTGAAAGCGCGGGACGGAGCGCCGGTGGACGATCCCGATCCCAGCGGCCAGACCCGCCGCACGGTCAATGGCTTGTATCAGCCGAAGCTGGAAATGCGGCCCGGCCAGCTTGAGTTCTGGCGGATCGGCAATCAGAGTTCGAACATTTTCTACCGGCTGAAGATGGACGGGCAGACCTTCCACGTCATCGGGACCGATGGCAATCTGCAAAACCAAGCGACGCCGATGACCATGCTCGTTCTGCCCCCCGGCGCTCGGTTCGAAGCGCTGGTTTATGGGCCGCCTGCGGGCAATTACCGCTTACAGGACGCGGCCTACAGCACCGGGCCGGAGGGCGACCAATATCCGGGGCAACGCCTGATGAGCGTGGTGTCCAAGGGCGCGGCGGTCACGCCGATCCCGATTCCCAGCGCCGATCAATTCCCCAAGCTCCCCGACCTTCGCGCCGGGACCATCAACCAGCGGCGGACCATCGTGTTCTCCGACACGGTGCTGCCGGACCTGTTCTTCATCAATGGCAAGCCGTTCACCCCGGATTGCGTGGACACGCTGGTGAGGCTGGGCGATGTGGAGGAGTGGACGATTCAGAACACGGCGCGGGAAGCTCATGTGTTCCATATCCATCAGCTTGATTTTCAGGTGACGGAAATGAACGGCGCGGCCCAGCCCTTCAATGGCTATAACGACGTGGTCACGCTGCCGCCCGCCCCCAGCGACACCCAACCCAGCGTGGTGAAAGTGCTGATTCCCTTCACCGACCCGGTGATCCTGGGTGAGTTCGTTTATCACTGCCACATCATCCAGCACGAGGACCAGGGGATGATGTCGGTGATCCGGGTGATCGACCCGGCGGCGCCGATGCCGGACATCAGGATGTGCCAAACGACCGGCAAATAATTCCGCGCCCCGCCGTCAATCGCTCACAGAATCAAGGGCGTCCGTTACGTAAATTAGCTCCCACACAACAACCACAATTCAATGGGAGCCACGCCATGAACACCATCACCCAAAAATCCGCGATTTCGTCCCTGAGCCTCTTTGCCGGTCTGCTTTGCCTGGGCCTGTCCGCCTCGCCCGCGGCCAATGCGACTCAGCCCGTGCATTTGGCCTGGGCCGAGGACATCGTCACCCATGTGACCCCGGACAAGAACGAATACGGCACCAGCCCCAATTACATTTACTGGGCCGGCGTGAACGGCGCCACCACGTACGAGAACCGCACCGAGTGCAGCTCCTTCGCCACACGGGTGCTGAAACAGGCTTATGGCTGGGGCGACAGCGATTTCGTCGCCTGGATGGGTTCCAAAAGCCCGACCGCCGCCAAGTACCACGACACCATCCAGGCCGGGAACGGCTTCGTCGAAATCCAGAACATCGCCGACATCCAGCCGGGCGACATCCTGGCCGTGAAGTACCCGGAGGGCTTATCATCCACCGGCCATGTGATGATGGCGCGGGGCCAGGCCGTGCCGCGAACCGCTTCCGCGCCGTTGGTGCCGGGCACGGTCCAGTACGAAATCCAAATCATCGACTCGTCGCAATCCGGCCATGGCTCCAACGACACCCGCCGGATGAGCGACGGCACCTGGGACACGGGCGTGGGCATCGGCACCCTGCGGCTGTATGCCGACACCCTCGGCAATATCACGGGCTACACCTGGAGCACCTACAGCAACTCGGTTTATTACGGCCAGTCCGAGCGGCATATGGTGGTGGGGCGGGTGCAGTGATGGTTTGCTAAACCGCGTCCCGTTTGAAAGCCGTAGTGTTGAACGCCGCCTGTAGGATGGGTGGAGGCGCACTAGGCATGAGTCCGAAAACTCTGGTGATTCTGGCCGTGCGCCGTAACCCATCGAGCGATGTCGGCCTTATGATGGGTTACGGTGCGCCGCTGCCCTTGCAGAATTCGGTTGCACCTCATGGCGCACCTCCACCCATCCTACAGACTATGGTTTTCAAGTGGGGCACGGTTTAGCGACTGAACCCGCAAGCAGAAGCTTGCGAAGTCGCCCAGCCAGCCCCATATCGTTGGGAATGGTCGCCCGATTCGGAACGGTAGCCAGACAACCCGCTCTAATCCCAAGACTAGACTGGTGGCAGTGATCCGCCGCTTCCATTTCACCATTCCCAACCCACGAACAATATGAGCAACCCTCTACTCGAATCCCACGACCTCCCTCCGTTCTCCCGCATCAAAGCCGAGCACGTCCAGCCAGCGGTGGAGCAAATCCTCGCCGACAACCGCGCCGCCATCGCCGCCTTGTTGGAACCCGGCAAGACCTACACCTGGGCCAACCTGGTGGAGCCGCTGGAAGACCTGGACGACCGGCTCAACAAGGCGTGGTCGCCGGTCAGCCACATGAACTCGGTGGTGAACAGCGACGAACTCCGCGAAGCCTACAACGCCTGCCTGCCGCTCTTGAGCGAATACGCCACCGAAGTCGGCCAGAACGAGGACTTGTACCGGGCCTACCATAGCCTCGCCGACTCCCCCGATTTCGCCTCGCTGGAAACGGCGCAGCGCAAGATCATCGACAACGCCCTGCGGGACTTCCGCCTGTCCGGCGTCGACCTGCCGCCCGCGCAGAAAGATCGCTTCAAAGAAATAGCCCAGGAGCTTTCCCGGCTCGGCAGCAAATTCCAGGACAACCTGCTGGACGCGACCCAGGGCTGGACCAAGCACATCGAGGACGAGAGCCTCCTGGCCGGCTTGCCGGACTCGGCGAAGCTCCTGGCCCGCCAGACGGCGGCGGCACAGAGCAAGGAAGGCTGGGTGTTCACCCTGGAATTCCCGTCCTACGTCGCCATCATGACCTACGCCGACAGCCGCGAACTGCGCCAGGAGTTCTACACCGCCTACGCCACGCGGGCCTCCGACCAGGGGCCGAACGCCGGGCAATGGGACAACGGCGAGACCATGGAAAAGCTTCTGGCCCTACGCCACGAAGAAGCGCAATTGCTGGGTTTCGCCAACTTCGCGGAATTGTCCCTCGCCACCAAGATGGCACCCTCGACCGACGAGGTGGTCGGCTTCCTGAAGGATTTGGCCGACCGCTCCAAGCCCCACGCCCAACAGGACTTGGCCGAACTGCGGGCCTTCGCCGCCGAGCATCTGGGGATTGAATCGGCGGAATCCTGGGACTTGGGCTACGCCTCGGAGAAGCTGCGCCAGCACAAGTACGAATTATCCGAAGAAGAGGTCCGCCAATACTTCCCCGCGCCCAAGGCGGTGGCCGGGTTGTTCGCCGTGGTCGAAAAGCTGTATGGCCTACGCATCCGCGCCGTGGACGGAGTGGAGGTGTGGCACCCGGATGTGCGGTTCTACGAAATCCAGGATGACGCTGGCGAACTGCGCGGAGCGTTCTTCTTGGATATGTACGCCCGCCCCAAGAAGCGCGGCGGGGCGTGGATGGACGAATGCGTGACCCGCCGCCGGGTCGGCGACGATGTGCAAACGCCGGTCGCCTACCTCACCTGCAATTTCACGCCGCCCAGCGAGAACGAACCGGCCCTGCTGCGGCACGACGAGGTGCTGACCCTGTTCCACGAGTTCGGCCACGGCTTGCAGCACATGCTGACCCGCGTCGATTATCCGGGCGTGTCGGGCATCCACGGGGTGGAGTGGGACGCGGTGGAATTGCCCAGCCAGTTCATGGAGAACTATTGCTGGGAGCCGGAAGCCCTGGCGCTGATTTCCGGCCACTACCAGACCGGCGAGCCGTTGCCGAAAACGCTGCTGGACAAGATGATCGCCGCCCGCAACTTCCAATCGGGGATGCAGATGGTGCGGCAGTTGGAATTCTCGCTGTTCGATTTCCGTATGCACCGGGACTACGACCCGGCCTTGGGCGGGCGGGTTTATCCGATCCTCAATGAGGTGCGGCAACAGGTGGCGGTGGTGATTCCGCCCGCCTTCAACCGCTTCCCGCACAGCTTCTCCCACATCTTCGCGGGCGGCTACGCGGCGGGGTATTACAGCTATAAATGGGCGGAGGTGCTGTCCAGCGACGCCTATTCGCTGTTCGAGGAACAGGGCATCTTCAACCCGGAGACCGGGAAGGCGTTCATGGCGAACATCCTGGAAACCGGCGGCAGCCAGAAGGCCATGGCGTTGTTCGTGGCATTCCGGGGCCGGGAACCGGAGATTGATGCGCTGTTACGACATAACGGGATTACCGAACTACCGGAAGCGGCCTAATCTCAAGATTGTAGGTCGGGCTTAAGCCCGACCTACACGGGGACCGGGTTATTCGACCTGACCCACGGCTTTGCTTACGTCGATGGCGTTGCGATATTCCTGCTCCGGCAGTTGCTGCAAAATATTCAGCACCTCCTCGTCGGCGCCGTTATTCTTAGCGTGCTGGATAAGGTCTTGCTTCTTACACGGGAAATCAATGTCCTTGAGGCTCTTTTGGATTTCCACCGGGCTGACGCCTGCACCTGCTTTGCTCATAACACTCTCCTTGAGTTACTGAAACGCTCATTAAAGACGCCGATTGCGGGGAATCGGTATCCTTTTCGACGCGGGGCGTCCCGCGATTATCCAGCCTAGGGAACACTACCTAGAACGCTAAAGCGTGGGAACGGGCTTCAGCCCGCGATCCGCTGTGATTATCGCGGGCTGAAGCCCGCTCCCACAGAACCGCCCATCACCCGCCGGTACAATCCGGCTTTCCCATCAACCAATAATTTCAACGAACATCCAATGTGGCACCGAGCGCTTATCCGGGACTACGTCCTGTTGTGGGGGATTTTGGTCATCGTCGGCCTAGCTTGCCGACCCCTGACGCCGGTGGACGAGACCCGCGCCGTCTCGGTGGCCTGGGAGATGTGGCAGCGGGGCGACTGGCTGGTGCCGCATCTCAACGGCGAAACCTACAGCCACAAGCCGCCGCTGCTGCAATGGGGGATTCATCTGGGTTGGCTGTTGGCCGGGGTGAACGACTGGACGCCGCGCCTAGTGGCCCCGCTATTTGGGCTGGCAAACCTATTCTTGACCGCCGCCCTGGCCCGGCGGTTGTGGCCGGAACAGGGGGAAGTCCACCGGCTGGCGCCCCTGATTCTATTGAGCCTGCCGGTGTGGGCGCTGTGGACCTCGCTGACGCTGTACGACATGCTGGTGGCCTTCTTCACCCTGCTGGGGATGCTGGGCATCTGGCTCTCCGGGCAGGGCGAGACGTGGCGGGGACGGCTGTTGACCGGCCTCGCCATCGGTGGCGGCGTGCTGTCGAAAGGCCCGGTCATCCTGTTGCTCATCTTGCCGACGGGGCTGCTAGCGCCCTGGTGGCTCGCTGAGCGGCCCGCCATGGGTTGGGGGCGGTGGTATCTGGGCTTGTTCGGTTCCGTCCTGCTAGGGGCCGTTCTGGCCTTGGCCTGGGCTATCCCGGCGGGGATCGTGGGCGGCGAGGAATACCGCCGCGCGATTTTCTGGGGCCAGTCCGCCGGACGCATCGCCAATTCCTTTGCCCATCGGCGGCCTTGGTGGTGGTACGGGGCGATTCTGCCGATCCTGCTGTTTCCGTGGATTTTCCGCGTTTCCCTGTGGCGGAGCCGACCATGGCCTCAATTCAAAACCGATGTCGGCCTGAGATTCTGCCTCGCCCACGCCGGGGCCGTAACGCTGCTGCTGTCGTTCGTGAGCGGCAAGCAGGTCCATTACATCCTGCCCGTGGTGCCCGCCGTGGTATTGATGGTGGCGCGGCGGCTGCCCGAGGCTTCGGAGCGTGGGACGCGGCTGGATCGGTGGTGGCTGGCGGGATGCTTCGTGGCGCTGGGGGCGGCACTGATTGTGGTGCCGATGGTTCACGCGGGTAAAGGCGAAACGGCACACATCATCGCCGCCGCCCCGCTGGCCGCCAAACTGGCGCTTATCGCCATCGGTTTGGTGTTAGCCTTCACGAGACAAACCATGGCTGTGCGGGGAACGGCCTACGCCCTCATCGGGCTGGTGCTGGTGGCGCATCCCATCTACCAAGCGGGCAAAGGGCCGGTGGACGACATGCGGCCCATGGCGACGCGCTTGGGCCAGTTGCAGGAGCAAGGCGTGCCGGTGGCCCATTGGGGCAAATACAGCGGGGAGTTTCAATTCCTGGGCCGGTTGCCCCAGCCCTTGGAGGTGGTAATGGATCAAAAGGAGTTGATGGATTGGCTGACGGCCCACCCGGATGGCCACCTGGTGATTATCCATCGCAGCGACCGGCTACTCGCGACCGACGGTGCCGAGTTCTCCCAGGATTACCGGGGACATCGCCGCCGGGTCGATTTGTGGCGGGCAGCGGCATTGAAGGCCGACCCCACCCTGTCGGAGCGCTTGATTGGCAAGGAGAAGCAACCCGAGGACTTAGAGGCCGAGCGTCCTGATTAGCTAAAATCCAACCCCAACCCAATCCAGGACGAAACATCCCGAATTGGATCGCGGCTAGCGGGTGCCAAACACCACGATGGTCTTGCCCTTGATATGGATATGCCCCTTCTCTTCCAGGTTTTTCAGGACGCGCCCCGCCATTTCCCGCGAGCAGCCCACGATGCGGCCAATCTCCTGGCGGGTCACGCGGATTTGCATCCCGTCGGGGTGGGTCATGGCGTCCGGTTGCTTGGCGAGGTCTTTCAGGGCGTTGGCGATTCGGCCCGAGGCGTCCAGGAAAGCGAAGCTGCGCACTTTGCGGCTGGTTTCGAGGAGTCGGTGGGAAAGCTGCCGACCCAACGCGGTCAGGATGCCGACGGCATAGGGTGCCAGTTCGGCGTTGAGCAGTTGGTGCAGGCGGACGTAGGTGATCGCCGCCAGTTGGCTTGGCTCCCGTGCCCGCACGAACACGTCGCGGGTGGCCGGCCCCATGAAGATGCCCATCTCCCCGATGAAATCGCCTTTGTTCAAGTAGGCGAGGACGATGTCCTGGTTGGTTTCCTTGTTGTGCATGGTGACCGAGCAAGACCCCTCGGTGATGTAATAGAGGGTGTCTCCCGGGTCGCCCGGCTTGATGATGGTGGCCTTGGCGGGAAAACGGTGGCGGTGGCAATGGGGCAGCAACCAGGGCATGGGATCGTCATGCTTGGCGGGGATGTGGTTTAGCATTGCTTTTTATCGGAGCTGAATTAACTAATCGAAGCAAATTCTAGCAGCGATTTTGAGTCGATCTATTGGACGGGGCTGTGATAAAGTATGCCGCTATTTTTTTCGGCGGGGTTCCCTCCATGAAGGCGCGTGTCAAGTGGGTTGAGAACGCCATATTTTTGGGCGAATCCGGCAGTGGTCACTCGGTGGTCATGGACGGTCCCCCGGAATCGGGCGGCAAGAATTTAGGGGTGCGCCCCATGGAAATGCTGCTGATTGGCATGGGAGGCTGCGCCTCCTTCGATGTCGTGCATATCCTGCGCAAAGGCAGGCACGAGGTGCGGAACTGCGAGGCTTTCCTGGAGGCCGAGCGGGCCGATTCGGACCCTAAGGTGTTCACGAAGATTCACCTCCATTTTATCGTGACGGGCAAGGGATTGAACGAGTCCGTCGTGGGTCGGGCCATCCGCTTGTCGGCGGAAAAGTACTGTTCGGCTTCCATCATGCTGGGCAAGACGGCCGAGATTACCCACGATTACGAGATAGCCGAAATCGAATGAACCATCGGCTTTCCGCCTAGGTCTCATGCGGGATGCCGATAAGGCTCCCGCTGATCCACTTAATTTTCCCTGTGCCTAACCGGCCGCTCCAACCGAATACGGGGTATCGTTGACTCGATGGAAATCGACAAGTTGCAGTTGCATGGTTTCAACAATTTAACCAAATCGTTGAGCTTCAACATTTACGATATCTGCTATGCCAAGACCGAGCAGCAGCAGCGCCGCTACATCGAGTATATCGACGAGATGTACAACGCTAAGCGCCTGACGCAGATTCTGACCGACGTGAACGCCATCATCGGCGCACAAATCCTCAACATCGCCCGGCAGGATTACGAGCCGCAGGGTGCCAGCGTGACCATGCTGATCTCGGAGGGCCACGACGTGCCCGACTCGATCACCAATGTGGAAGCGCCCGGCCCGTTCCCGGACTCGGTGGTCGCGCACCTGAACAAGAGCCATATCACGGTCCACACCTATCCGGAAAGCCACCCCTACGGCGGCATCAGCACATTCCGGGCGGATATTGACGTCTCGACCTGTGGCCGCATCTCGCCGCTGAAAGCGCTCAACTACCTGATCCACAGCTTTGAGTCGGACATCGTCATCATGGATTACCGGGTGCGCGGCTTCACCCGCGACATCAGCGGGCAGAAGCACTATATCGACCACGAAATCACGTCCATTCAGAACTACATTTCGGATGTGACCGCCGAGCGCTACCAGATGATCGACGTGAATGTCTATCAGGAAAAAATCTTCCACACCAAGATGATCCTGAAAGACTTCCACCTCGACAATTATTTGTTCGACACCGACAAGGATGCGCTGACGGCGGAGGAAAGGATTGCCATCCAAAAGCAGTTGCAGCGGGAAATGGCGGAAATTTTTTACGGTCGCAACTACAAGTTGCGTCGATAAACGCCAAAACGAAAAACACCCACAAAAAAGCCGACTTAATGTCGGCTTTTTTGTGGGTTCATGGTGGGGCCAACTCTTCGCTCCTCGCTAGGGGGGACTATGTTAAGTGAATCAGAATTAGCCTTAGGCACCAACTGAATCAAAAGGCTTACCAAGCCACTCCGCACTTTTTCACTGTGCGCTTCGCGTCTTAGCAAGCCTCATCCACCCCACTGCGGGAAATCAGTTATTAGCTACGGCGCCGATGGCGACCGCTCACCAAGCCCATGGTGCCAAGCAACAGGGTTATAGCGGCAGTACCGGCCACGGCGTCGATTTCGGGAACCGGTGCCGAGGCGTCAGTGACAGACACGGCGTCCAAACCCACGTAGCCGAAATTTTCATTGCTATTGCTAACAATGAATCGCACCAAAGTCGAGTTGCTTAACGCCTGGAAAGTCTGGCTAAACGTGAACCAGCCACTCGACTCCCCACTGGAATCAGCCACTTCAAAAGCGCTTTGCGCTACCTGAGTGCCGAAGTAACTTTCAAAGCTATTGGGCGTAAGTCCATCGCCATTGTAGGCATAGCTGAAGGTGTACCACTGCCCATTAACCGTGGTAACCGCCTGATTATATTCAAGCGGCTCATCGTCACCGATTGACAAGGCATAGCCACCAGCATAAACCGGGACATTGGTAATACCCGCATCAGCGGGTGTTCCAACTATTGTCCAATTGGCCGCATTAGGATCGCCGATACCGCTATTGGTTTCAAAGCTCCCGTTTTGGACCCATTCGGCAGCGGAAGCGCCTGTCGCGCCAACCATAGACACGGCAAACAAGGCACCTGCTGCAATCCGCTTAAAGTTTTTCATTGCTCTCTCCCAAAAATAGGGGTGGTGGATACATGAATCGGATTCATGCTTTGGCTTGCTTCAACAAAAGAATTCCGATTTAACCCATCCAATGCACATATCATGCCTACATTTTTTTATCCATTAATTTCAATAGGTTAAACAAATCGATCCATATACCCCGGATTGAACTGTAAGTTTTATCGACGTCCGCCCATGCTTGGCGATGGCAATGCGGTTCGCCAAAACGCATCCGTTCTTGGCGTCGCTCCATCCTTATAAACCCACGAATCCCCCCAAGCCGGGGGCGGCGGTCAATCTCCAATTTGCCAACCAAGGAGCGTTACCGGATGCACCAGCTTAACGCCTTGCCCCGCCCGCCGCTTCAAACCAGCCCGCAAATGCAAGGCGCAGCCTGGATTGGACGTGACCAGGAAATCGGGGCGAGCCGCCAGGACTTGATCCAGCACATCATCCCGTAACGTTGCGGCCATGCCGGGATGCTCCAGCATATAGCTGCCCGCCGCGCCGCAGCAGCGGGTTTGGGCGGACAAGGGAACCACTTTCAACGCGGGAATCCGCCCGAGCAACTGCGCCGCGTGGCGATCCGCCCGCAGCACATTCTTAAGGCTGCATGGCGAATGGAGGCAAACCGTCGCCGTTAGCGGCTTGAGTTGGAAATCCTCCGGCCAGGGCAAGTCCGCTAGGAATTGGCTAATGTCGCGGACCCTGCGCGAAATATTTTGGGCTTCCGCCGAGGGAAAAGCGTCGCCGTAATCGTGCAGCATGGCGCCGCAACCACTGGCAAAGCTCACAATGGCCTCGCCCTCGTCATCCCCGAAGGCCGCGACATTGCGGGCCACGAACTCGGTGGCACTTGCCCGGTCGCCCGCGTGCCAGTGCATCGCGCCACAGCAGCCTTGGGCTTCCGGGACACGGACGGAGACGCCCAGCCGGTTCATGAGGCGGATGGCCGAGGCCACGGTCTCGGCGTCCAGCAGCGAGGCCGTGCAGCCCAAAAACAACGCGGCCCGTGCGATTTCCTTGCCCTGCGCCGGATGGAGGCCTGTCCAATCTTTATTGGGCGCGGCATCCGGGAGACCGGCGGCGACATCCCCCATGCCCACCATGCGGGCGATTCCGCTGTGTTGAATGAAGCGCCCGGTCGCGGTGTCCGACGCGGAACGGACCCAGCGCGAAATCCATGGGCCAGTCAGGGTCTTGCGCAAGGCCGCCGATTTGATCTTGGCGGGCAGCGCCTTTCCCAAAGCGCCGGTCTCCTGCCGGAACTGATCGACGATCCGGGCATAAGGAACGTAGGCGGGACAGGCGGCCTCGCAGGCCCGGCATAGCAGGCAATTATCCACATGGCGGACTAGCTGGGGCGTGGCCTCCAAGACGCCGCCCGCCCAACCTTGAATCAGGGAGATACGGCCCCGGGGGGATTCGTTTTCATCCCGCGTCTTGGCATAGGTTGGGCAGTGCGGCAAACACAAGCCACATTTAACGCAAAGATCGGTGTCGGTAACGAGGTTTGACTGGCTCAAAATACAGCGTCGAAATGATGTAAAAAATTCGATAATTCAACAACGTATCTTAATTTATAGAGCAATGATCTGAACTATTTCCGTGATAGTGATCACAAAAAAGATGCATCGCTCTTTTTCGGCATCGGCACCATCAATGCCGGAAATGTCGCATCCCCGTGAAGACCATCGCCAAGCCCTGCTCGTCGGCGGCGGCGATAACCTCCGCGTCGCGCATCGAGCCGCCCGGATGAATCACGGCGGTCACGCCCGCTTCCGCGGCGGAGTCCACGCCATCCCGAAACGGGAAAAAGGCGTCGGAAGCCACCACCGAACCCGCGACCGACAAGCCCACATCGTTGGCCTTGATGGCCGCGATGCGGGCGGAATAAACCCGGCTCATCTGCCCCGCGCCCACGCCCACGGTCTGGCGCTGCTTGGCGTAGACGATGGCGTTGGACTTGACGAACTTGGCGACATTCCAGGCGAACAGCAGATCGACCAATTCCTCCTCGGTCGGCGCACGCTGGGTGACTACTTTCAAGTCCGCCCGGCCGATGGTGCCAATATCCCGGTCCTGCACCAGCAAGCCGCCCGTCACCCGCTTGTAATCCCATTCCGCCGCCGCATTCACGGGCCAATCGCCCGTCGCCAAGACCCGGACATTGGGCTTGCCCGCCAGGATGGGCAAGACGTCGGGGCTGATGCGGGGTGCCAGGATCACCTCCACGAATTGCCGCTCGATGATGGCGCGGGCGGTCTCGGCGTCTAATTCCTGATTGACGGCGATGATGCCACCGAATGCCGACGTGGGATCGGTGGCGTAGGCCCGGCCATAGGCTTCGGCGAGGCTTTGCCCCTGGGCCACGCCGCAGGGATTGGCGTGCTTGACAATGACGCAGGTGGGCAAGTCGCTGAACGCCTTCACACATTCCAGCGCGGAATCGGCGTCGGCGATGTTGTTGTAGGACAGCGCCTTGCCTTGCAATTGCGTGGCCGTCGCCACGCAGCCCGCCGGAGCGCCCGATTCCACATAGAACGCCGCCCGCTGGTGGGGGTTCTCGCCATAGCGCATCCCCTGGGCATGGTTGAAGCGCAGCACCAAAGGATCGGGGAAGGCTTCGCTGCCCTCGACCTTCCCCAGATAGGTGGAAATCGCGGTGTCGTAGGCGCCGGTATGACGGAAGCATTTGATGGCGAGGCGGAAGCGGGTGGCCCGGGACAAGGCGCGCTGGTTCTCCCGCAGCTCCGCCAGCACCGCCGCGTAATCGGCGGGATCGACCACCACGCCCACCGCGTCGTGATTCTTGGCGGCGGCGCGGAGCATGGCCGGCCCGCCGATGTCGATGTTCTCGATGGCCTCGTCCAGCGGGCAATCCGGCTTGGCGATGGTGGACTCGAAGGGATACAGATTGACCACCACCAAGTCGATGGGTCCGATGCTGTATTCCGCCATCACCTCCTCGTCCAGTCCCCGGCGTCCCAGGATGCCGCCGTGGATTTTGGGATGCAGCGTCTTGATGCGCCCGCCCATCATCTCGGGGAAACCTGTGTATTCCGACACCTCCACCGCCGCGACGCCGTGGTCGGCCAGCACGCGGAAGGTGCCGCCGGAGGACAGGATTTCGATGCCCATACCGACTAGCGCTTGGCAGAATTCCACCAGGCCGGATTTGTCGGACACGCTGATTAAAGCTCGGGTAAGTTGGGTATTCATGAGACTTTTGAGGAAATGCGGAGGAAAGGGATTTATTCGATGCCGTACTGGGTCATCTTCTTGCGCAGGGTGCTGCGGCTCAGGCCTAGAACTTGCGCGGCCCTGCTTTGATTATGGCCGCATTGCTCCAACACGGTCTCGATCAAGGGCTTCTCCACCTCGTTGATGACCATGGCGTAAAGATTGGTGGCCTCGTGGCCGTCGAGCCGGGCGAAATACGTCCGCATCGCCAGCCGGACATGCTCGCTCAGCACAAAGCCGGGCCTATCCCCGCTCAAGTGCGCACTCAAGTCTTCGGCCAAATTTCCGGGTGAGGCGCTCATGCGGCCAACTCCCGGGGCGGAGCCTGAAAAAACTCGTCAATAAGGGCCACCTGCCGGGCGGTCGAATCCTGAACGTTGAACATGCGTGTGAATTCCGGCGGACAAGGGAAATGATCGAAATACCAGCCGACATGCTTGCGGGCGATGCGCAAGCCTGGCAACTCGCCATAGAAGGCATAAAGCTCGTGTAAGTGTTCGAGGATTACGGCGCGGATTTCCGCCGCGTCGGGCGCGCCGGTGACGGGGCGCCCTTCGAGATGTTCCAGCATCGCCCGGAACAACCAAGGCCGACCGAGGGCGGCGCGTCCCACCATCACGGCATCGGCGCCGGTCTCCCGCAGCACAGCGGCGGCTTTGGCCGGGCTGTCGATGTCGCCGTTGGCGATGACGGGGATGCTCACCGCTTGCTTGACCGCATGAATTGTACGGTATTCGGCCTGCCCGGCGAACCCGCAGGCGCGGGTGCGGCCATGCACCGTGAGCGCCTGAATGCCCGCGCTTTCCGCGATCCTGGCGACGGTCGGCGCGTTGCGGTGATCCGGGTGCCAGCCGGTGCGGATTTTCAGCGTCACCGGCACGTCCACGGCGGCGACCACGGCTTCCAGGATGCGGCCCACCAGGGCTTCGTCCTTCATCAGGGCAGAACCGGCGGCCTTGTTGCAGACCTTCTTGGCCGGACAGCCCATGTTGATGTCGATGATCTGAGCGCCCCGGTCGGCGTTGATGCGGGCGGCCTCCGCCATGTGGGCGGGGTCGTTGCCGAGGATTTGTACCGAGCGCGGCTCTGGCTCGCCGCTATGGTCGGCGCGGCGCAGGGTTTTATGGTGGTCGCGCAGCCCGGGATTGGCGGACACCATTTCCGACACCGCCAGCGCCGCGCCGTAGCGCCGACACAGGCGGCGAAATGGCCGGTCGGTGATGCCGGCCATGGGGGCCAGGATCAAATGGTTGGCGAGTTGGTAAGGGCCGATGCGCATGGTCGTGGGGCAGGCGGAGGGGCGTGGAAGTCTAGCCGGAACGGGGGCGGGACGCAAAGCTTGTCGGCATGGCGAAGTTACGGTAAAGGGCGAGGCAAACGGGCCGCGAACCCGCGTGGGAGCGGTCTTCAGACCGGGACCAGGGGCGGAACCATCGCGGTCCAAAGACCGCACCCACGACAACCGACCCTCGCTATTCCGGGAATGTATTTCAAATCCTAAACGCCATCGGCGCGTCATCACGCCATTCAACCCGCCGCGTAGTGAGCGCGCGCCTTGACCACCCGGCCCGCCTCGTCGAAGCAGAACACCTCCGCCGCCGTCCCCCGGACACCCCGGTAATAAATCACCACGCTGTCCACCCCCGGCAGGACCGCCACCAGTTCAAACCGCAAGTCCGGCATGAGGCCCAAGGCCTTGGCCCAATAGGCCCGCACCGCTGGCTTGCCTTTGAGCTTCCCGCCCGGCTCCCCGGCCAGCGCGGCGATATAGGGCGAGGCCATCTCGAAATCATCGGCGTAATGGAACAGAACGCGGTCCAAGTCGTGGCTGTTCCAGGCGGCGACCCAGTCCTCGGCGAAGTGTTGAGCGAAACGGGCGTCGATCATCAAGTTCATCTCCGGTGGTAACGACGGGCCAGCCAAACCGGGTCGGCCCCCAGGAAATAGCCCAGCCGGAGCCGCCCCATGAGCAGAAGGGTATTGAGGATGCCGTGCTCCTCCCAATACCGGCTGGATGCCACCGCCCGTTCCCACAAGCAGGCCGGGCGGGCGTAGCGCCGAAGCGTCCGGCTCAGGGCGACATCCTCCATGAGCGGGATCTCCGGGAAACCGCCAACCTCCGTGAACAAATCCCGCCGCACGAACATCGCCTGATCGCCGCCGGCCATGCCACTGAGCCGGGAACGCCAATTAATGACGGACTCGACGATCCGCAAGGCCGGATGCGGCCCGGAGAATTGCACATCGAACCGGCCCCAGGCCGCGCCCGCCGCGCACACTTCGGCGAGTCGCCGATCCGCGTTGGCCGGCAGCCGCGTGTCCGCGTGCAGGAACAGCAACACCTCGCCCGTCGCGGCCCGCGCCCCCGTGTTCATCTGGGTGGCCCGGCCCCGCGCCGAGCGGATGATCCGCGTCGCCAAAGGCGCCGCCAGTTCCGCCGTATGGTCGTCGCTGAGTCCATCCACGACGATGATCTCGGCACCGCGCTCGCGGAAGGCTTGCAAACCGGCCAGGGTGGACTGGATGACGCCCGCCTCGTTATAGGCGGGCATGATGATGGACAGGCGCAAGGGCGGCGCGGCGGTGCCCGGCGGGTCCATCTCATCGGGGCTAGGCTGGCTACGGAGAAGCGGCTGGGTATAGGTTTCCAGCCGGGCGATTTGCCGGTCGTGGCGATGGCGCAGCAGCGTCAGCGCCGCGACCGCGCCCAGCAGGGCGATGGCCATGTCGGACTGGGCGTCCCACGGATCGCCCTGGATGGCGAGGAAATCCTCGGCCCGTTCCCGCAGCGCCAGCGCGGCCCCCCATTCCACCAGTTCATAGGCCGCGCTGAGCGCCAGGGTCAAGGCCGACACGACCAGCCACAGCCAGCCCCGCTTCACCGCCTCGCAACGCACCAGGATTTCCCGGAACAAAATGGCGGGCGCGAAGCCCTGGAAGAAATGGGCGAGCTTGTCGAAATTGTTCCGCTGCCAGCCCAGCCGGGGCTTGAGCCACTCGAACACCGGCACGTTGCCGAAGCCGTAATGGGCTCCCACCAAGATCAGCAGGCACAGGATCAGCAGCAGCACATGGCTCAGATTGGTGAGCGGGAAGGCCCGGCGGGTGAGCGCGAGAATCAGGAAAGCCCCCACCGCTGGCAGCATCTCCAAAAACCAATTGAGATAGCCGCTAGGCATTACCGCCGACCAAACCAAGGCCGGGATAAAGACGAAAAACCAATACTTAGACAAGGCCGTGAACCTCCTGTTGTAGAGCCTACAGATAGTCTGACACAACCACGGGAAAACGATTACCCTCTTGGTCGCCGCCCCGCTTCGGAAAGCCC
>NZ_JBTEKS010000041.1:0-19143 GCF_054333355.1 Methylomagnum sp.
CGCCCTCGCCCATATCCGAATATTCCAGCCGGGCCTGATTCAATTCCGCCAGCTCGCGGGCGATGTACAACCCCAGCCCGGTGCCGGTGTGGGAGGTGGTGAAGAATGGCTCGAACAGGTTCAAGGCCGTCTTGGCGTCGATGGGCGGCGCATGATCCAGGATGTCGAGGCAGACCATGCCCTGCCGGGGCAGTATCCGCCAAGTGATCGGACCCACTTCGGGGTTGCCGTACTTGAGGGCGTTGGAGCCGAGGTTTTCGAGTATCTGCTGCAAGTGACTGGGATCGGCCAAGCCCCAGAACTCCTCCGCCTTGGGATCCAGCCGGAAGCAGGCGGGATCGACGCCGTGCTGAACCCCGAAGTCCCGCAGGAACTCCGCGAGGGTCGCCACCAACGGGAGCTTCTCGCGATGCGCCTCGCCCCGCCGGGAAATTTGCAGCACGTTCTCGATGACGGAATTCAGCCGGGCCGAATGCTCAAGGATGATGTCTATCAACCGCCGATCCTGTTTTCCCAAAACAGGGCTTTCCGCCAGGAGTTGGCTGGCGTGGCTGATGGCACCCAGAGGATTGCGGATTTCGTGGGCGATGCTGGCCGCCAGCCGGCCCAGCGAGGCCAGCTTGCTGTGCTGCACGCGGCCACTGTGCAGGGCGCTGTCCTCCAAAAAAATCATGTGGATGGGTGGCCGCGCCTGACCGAGCCGGGTGAAGCGGACATGGATCGGCGGCAGCCCGTCGATCTTCAGGAGCGTCTGGCCGCGCCCGGAATCCGCCAGCCAGTCCCGGAAGGCTTGCGCCAAATACGGGCTGACGCTTGCCAGGAACGGTCGCCCCGGCGGGATGGGCAGCAGCCTTGCGGCGGACTCGTTGGACAGGCGCAGGCGGCCATGTTCGTCCACCACCAGGATGCCCGATTGCATGTTCTGGATGACGAACTCGTTGATCTGCTGGAGATTGGCGATGTCCGCGCTTTGCCGCTCGGCGAGTGCTTCGGTGCGTTCCGCCCGCCGCGCCAGCACCACGGCCAGCACCGCGATGCCGAAATAGGACGCGCCCAGCATCCCGGCATAGGTGAAGTGGGTTTGCTCGAACAGCCCGGCCAAATCGGCGTACACCTCCTCCGCCAGCACGGCCACGCTCGCCAAGGCCGCGAACGCCAGGGCGCAGCGCCCGCCAATGAGGATGCCGCCCGCCGCCACCGTCAAGCCCAGCATCACCCCGACCCCGCTGGCGACGCCCCCCGAGGCGTGCATGATGAAGGGAATCAGGGCGATATCGACCAGCACTTGGAACTGCGCTTGCACACTGAACGAGGGCCGCCGCAGCAGCATGGGCATGGCCGAGAGGAAGATCGAGACGAGGTAGATGGACGCGACCGTCGCGTATAGCTCGGGAAAATAGCGCCCCAAGGAGGCTGGCAAGACCTGCAAGAAGAACAGGAACGCGAGGATGCTGCCGACCATCAGCCGGTACAGGAAGAACACCGTCAGCGATTGCCAGGCCTGGTCCTCGTCGATGAGGTAGCGTTTCGAGAAGGGACAGGGGGCGATTTTTTTGTTGGCGGACATGGCCGGTTACGGAGGGGGCGGGGAAAGCGGCGCATCGTACCTTTGAACGGGTGGGGTGCCAACCGTGGGCGACCGGCGCTGGCCCGGGCGTTTTGTGCTTTTGCGGCGGCACCTTGAACCGTCCGATCTTTCTGGCTTCCAATCGCCAGGCTGGGAATCCGGTGTGGCAGGCTCCAGTTCGCCGCGCTCCATCCGCACGAAGGCGAACATAAAGAATGAAAAGCTATATTCCTACCCGCTTCGATGCGGTTTAAGGACCGCTCGCTTAGAATACCCCGCACCCCAAACCGCGTGGCGAGCCGCTATCAATGCGCCCGCCCGAGCGGCACGGATTGCCGGGTTGGGCACTTCTTTTTCCAGGGAGCATCCGAATGAACCTACACGAATATCAAGCGAAGCAACTCTTCGCGCAGTATGGGATTCCCGTCCCGACCGGCCAGCCCGCCTTTTCGGGGCACGAAGCCGCCGCCGCCGCCACCGCAATCGGCGGCGAGCGCTGGGTGGTGAAGGCCCAGGTCCACAGCGGCGGGCGCGGCAAGGCGGGCGGGGTCATCATGGCCGGTAGCGCCGCCGAGACCGAAGCCGCCGCCAACAAGCTGCTCGGCACCCAACTCGTCACCCACCAGAGCGGCGGGCATGGCCTGCCCATCAACGCCGTGATCGTCGAGCAAGTCCGACCCTTGGCGCGGGAGCTTTACCTCAGCGCCGTGGTGGACCGGGGCACGGCCCGCGTGCTGTTCGTCGCGTCGGTGGCGGGCGGCATGGACATCGAGGAAGTCGCCGCCACCGAGCCGGAGAAAATCCTCACCTGCACCGCCGACCCCGCCGCCGGGATTCAGCCCTATCAATGCAGGGAATTCGCCTTCGCGCTGGGTTTGGAAGGCGAGCAAATCGGTGCCCTGACCAAGATCATGTCGGCCATGTACCGGCTGGTGCTGGATAAGGATTTGAGTCAGGTGGAAATCAACCCGCTGGTGGTCACGGGCGATGGGCACTTGGTGGCCCTGGACGCCAAGGTCAACATCGACGACAACGCCCTGTTCGCCCATCCCGACCTCGTGGCGATGCGCGACACCGCCCAGGAGGACGCCACCGAGACCGCCGCCCGTCAGCACGACCTGAGCTACGTCACCCTCGACGGCAGCATCGGCTGCATGGTGAACGGCGCCGGGCTGGCGATGGCGACCCTCGACGTGATTAAGCTGTACGGCGGCGAACCCGCCAACTTCCTCGATGTCGGCGGCGGCACCACGGCGGCCAAGGTCGCCGAGGCGTTCAAGCTGATTCTGGCCGATTCCAAGGTCAAAGCCTTGTTGGTCAACATCTTCGGCGGCATCGTCCGCTGCAACCTCATCGCCGAGGGCATCATCGCGGCGGTGAAGGAAGTCGGCGTGACCATCCCGGTGGTGGTGCGGCTGGAAGGCACCAATGCGGCGGAAGGTTTGAAGTTGCTGGACGAATCGGGTCTGGCGGTCATGACGGCCTCCGATCTGGACGAGGCGGCGAAGAAAGCGGTGGAGGCAGCGCGATGAGCATTTTGATCGACAAGAACACCAAGCTGATTTGCCAGGGCTTCACCGGCAAGCAGGCCACGTTTCATTCCCAGCAATGCCTGGATTACGGCACCCAACTGGTCGGCGGCGTGACGCCGGGCCGGGGCGGACAAACCCATCTGGACCGGCCAGTCTTCAACACCGTGCGGGACGCGGTGCTAGAAACCGGGGCCACCGCCAGCATGATCTACGTGCCGCCGCCCTTCGCCGCCGACGCCATCCTGGAAGCGGCGGATGCGGGCATCAAAATCATCGTCTGCATCACCGAGGGCATTCCGGTCCTGCACATGCTGCGGGTGAAAGCGGCGCTGGCCCATTACGACGCGGTACTGATCGGCCCCAACTGCCCCGGTGTCATCACCCCCGGCGAATGCAAGATCGGCATCATGCCGGGCTTCATCCACCAGCCGGGTTCGGTGGGCATCGTGTCGCGTTCCGGCACGCTGACCTATGAGGCGGTGCATCAGACCACCCGCGCCGGGCTGGGCCAAAGCACCTGCGTCGGCATCGGCGGCGACCCCATCAAAGGCTTGGATTTCATCGACGTGCTGGCCCGCTTCCAGGCCGACGAGCAAACCAAGGGCATCATCATGGTGGGCGAAATCGGCGGCAGCGCTGAAGAGGAAGCCGCCGAGTACATCAAGGCGAACGTCACCAAGCCGATGGTGGGCTACATCGCCGGTCTGACCGCGCCGCCCGGCAAGCGCATGGGCCACGCGGGCGCTATCGTCACCGGCGGCAAGGGCACCGGCGCCAGCAAGGTGTCGGCGTTGCGGGCGGCGGGGGTGGATGTGGTGTCCACGCCGACCGATATGGGGCAGCGGATGAGTGCGTTGTTGGGTTGAGGTGAATGAGGAAACGCGGCCAGTTTGGCCGCGTTTTTGTTTTAGGCTGACGTATTTATCGGATTATTCCCATGGGCATAGAAAGTATCCGCATCGAGAATTTCCGTACTTGCCGTTCGGTGGAATTATCGAACCTTGGGCATTTGACGGTGTTGGTGGGTAGGAATGGGGTGGGGAAGTCGAATATTTTGCAGGGGATTGAGTGGGTAGCAAAAAACGCTTGCTCAAACACTTTTTCAGGACATAAAAAAATCGGCCCATCCAGCCCAGAAAACAAAATAGAAGCAGAAATTTCATTCCAGCCAGAAAAAGACCTTTATTTCTACAAACTTATTTTATCGTTTGAGCAAGGCTCTGGGGCGGAAATCAATTTAAATAGGGAAGAAAGCCTTTCTATTAAGGAACCTAACGAAAAAGAAACCATTTTACTTGACAGAAGAAATGAAAATATTCTTTCCGAAAATGGAACTTTTATTGCCAAGATTGAAAGAAACGCCCCTTTAATTTCTGCGTTGGCGGCAATTCTACCGTCAGAAGAAACGCAAAAGCATATTCTGCCAGCGCTAAGCGTTTTTCGGGGCATAAGGTATTATCCATTAAATGAATTAACTTATCTTTCGGATAACGAAAACCCTGGATTTATATCTCGCTCAGAATACCTGGGATGGCTTGCGTCGAACGCCCCCGTAGATTCAGCAGCTATGCGCTTAATTAATATGTATTTTGAGAGGCGCGATGACTTTGATGAGCTACGCTCAATTTTAGGGGCATCAGGCTTAGACTTAATAAGTAATATTGAGATAGATACCGTGGATTTCTCTCTCAGATGGAAGAGGTTTGGCGATTTATCGTTGGACGATATGCTGTATTACCGAATTTTATTTTGGCCTAGCAAGGAAGGATGGAAAAACGCTGACAACTCTCCCAGCCTGCTATATCAACATCAATCTTATGGAACCAGAAGGATTCTCCGCCTCCTCGTATCTATCTTTTATGACAAAAACTCAGTCTACCTATTCGAGCAACCCGAAGACGGCATTCACCCCGATTTATTAAGAAAGCTAATCGACGTACTACGGGCCTATTCCGACAAAGGCCAAATTATCATGGCGAGCCATTCGTCGGCGTTATTGGATTTGCTCCGCCCCGAAGAAGTTAGATTAGTCACCATGAGCAAAGGCGAAACCCAAGTGCGGGCGCTCTCGGATGTGGAATTGGAAGGCGCCAAACTATTCCTGGAAAACGATGGACCGCTTTCGGAATATTTAAGCCTGCTGTCGGAGGATTAAATTGTACGGGGTATTGGGGGAAGACAAATCCGACGTGGAAACCATCAAGGTTTTAATCCATCGGCTCCACGAAAAGCACGGCATACCAAAAACTCAGATTCGCGGAACCGGCTATACCGGCATCGCCGAACTGCTGAAACATGGGGCGAGGGGATTAACCTCGCTGGCCCATATCGGCTGCGCCAAGTTTGTCGTGGTCTGCGACGCGGATCAAAAAGACGTTGCCATTATTCGCGGCAAAATTTCGGAGAAGATTATCCGCCCATCCAAAACATCCGGGTGTGTGTGCATCGTCATTGCAGTACAAGAAATCGAAGCGTGGCTATTGGCGGACATTCAAGCCGTTTCCCAGATATTTACCGGCTGGAAGCCGAAAGAAATACCCAGCCCGGAATCCATCGCCAGTCCCAAGGAGTATCTCGAAAAATTAAGCCGCAAAGACAACGGCAAACCCCGATACAGTCACGCCACCCATAATCCCCAACTCGCGCAACACGTAAACTTAGACTTAGTCTCCCACCGCTGCCAATCCTTCAAGCCGCTGGAAAACCTGATAATGACAGGAAAAGGGAATCTTTAGAAACGCGGAAAAATCACCCCCGCCGCATCCGCCGACTATCCGGCCCAATATCCTCAAGCCGGAATTCAAACCCGCCATTGCGGCGGTCCTCGAAGAATAACTTCAGCGCCCGATACACGGTTTCAAACGATAGCTCGTCCCAGGGAATCTCCTCCTCCCGGAACAAGCGCACCTCCAGACTCTCCGGCCCGGCGGAGAAGCGCTCCTCGATCATCCTGGCGCGGAAGAACACATACACCTGCGAGATATGCGGCAGGCTGAACAGCGTGTACAGCGGCTCCAACTCCACCTCCACATTGGCCTCCTCGCGGGCCTCGCGGCGGGCCGCTTCCCCCAGCGATTCCCCCAACTCCATGAAGCCAGCGGGCAGGGTCCAGTAGCCCAGGCGCGGCTCGATGGCCCGTCGGCACAGCAACACCCGGTCGCCCCACACCGGGATGCAACCGGCGATCAGCTTGGGATTCTGGTAATGGATGACGCCACAGTCAGCGCAGATGTGGCGCTCGCGGTCGTCGCCCTCGGGAATTCCCTGATGCAGCGAACCCCCGCAGTAATTGCAAAATTTCATGGGCCGTGGGAACTGGAGTGCCGGGAAAACAGGACGGGACGTGGCAGGAGAACGATCCGCCGAACGGCCCTACGAGGTCATCGCCGCCAGCAATTGATCTTCCAGATCGTTGCGGGTCGCCAATTCCTCGCCCAGCCTGGACAAGTCCTCGGCCAAGTGGGCGCTCACCTCATCGCCCGACAAATTTTCGTATTTGTCATTGAACGCCACCGCCGCGTCGGTGGCCTCGGCGATGCGGTCGTAAATTTGCTCGGCGACTTCCCGGACCCGCTGGCGCCGCTCGGTGCCATCGTGAATCCGCTGATAAATGCCGAAATGGCCCAGCGAGATGTAGTCGATCAACAACTGGCAGAAATCCCGCAGCTTTGAGTCCAAGCCTTCCCCCGCGCTAAAGGGCTGCATTTCGCCTATGGCGCAATAAAGGGTCCAGACCTGTTGCCGTTCCGTCAGCAATTCACCGACGATGTGACGGGTTTGTTCGCGACGTTCTTGGATGCTTTCGGCCATCGGGAGATTTCCTGCTTCGGTTGCTGTGATCGACAGCATACTTTATGCCATCTGGCGAAGCGGGACAATTGCTCTGATGGGGGCGGGAAGGAAAAGCAGGATTTTTCGCGCTCAGGACGACGACTTGTCGCGGGCGGGCGGCTCGACGGACAGGGCGTAGAGGAAGGCTTCCACCGATTGCGGGCGCTCCTCGGGGACGACGGACATGGCCCAGTCGATGGCTTCAAGCAGGGCGGGCGAATACTTGCGCCTGAAGGCTTTGGCGGCGGGCACCAGCGTGTCCGACGCGGTCCGCTCCGGCGACGGGGGCGGGAACATGCCATCCAGGCACATGCGCATCGTGGCACCGACGGCGTAGATGTCGCTCCACGGGCCGAGGATGCCATCGGCGTCGTACTGCTCGACGGGGGAAAAGCCGTTGCTCAACACCTTGCCGGTGCGCGCCCGCTCGACGTAGGGGAAGGGCTGGGAGGCGCCGAAGTCGAGCAGCAGGGGATCGCCCCCGGAGCGGATCAGGACGTTGTGGGGCTTGATGTCGAGGTGCAGCAGGCCGTTGTCGTGGATGACCCGGACGCCGTCCAGAAGGGGCGGAAACACTTGCAGAAGGAATTGCTCGCTGACCCCGCCCTTGCGCTCCTTGAGCAGATATTCGCCCAGCACCTTGCCGTATTCGTAGCTCATCACCAAGTAAACGGTGGCGTTGGCGCGGAAGAAGTTCAACACCTCGACGATGTTGCGGTGCTTGAAGCGGGTCAGCACCTTGGCCTCCTCCAAGAACAACTGGCGTCCCTGCAAGAAATGCCGGCGGGAGTCGTCGCCCTTCGGCACCACCTCGCCCTGGTCGTTGCGGTGGGCCAGGCGGCGCGGCAGGTATTCCTTGATGGCGACCTGCATCTGGTCTTCCAGTTGGCGTGCGATATACACCGAGCTAAAGCCGCCCCCCGCCAGGGGGCGCTCGATGATGTACTGGTCGATGATGGTACCGGGCGGCAAGAAATACAAACTCGCCGAATCGTCGTCCGACTCAGGCTTGGCTGCATGGTGCCCGAATATGGGTTTTCTCATGGGCGGGTTGGGCTTACCATCTAACGCTTTTCAGCAATCCAACAAGTATAAGCAACATGATACGGAGTATGACAGCTTTTGCCGGGGCCGAAAGGGAAATAGTTGGCTGGCTTTTTTCCTGGGAAGTGCGCTCGGTCAATCATCGCTACCTCGACATTTCCCTGCGCCTGCCCGACGCCTTTCGGTTTCTGGAGCCGGAGGTGCGGGGCCGCATCGGCACCGCCATCAAGCGGGGCCGGATCGACGGCTGCCTGTCCTGGAAGAAGACCCAGCAGGGCGAGGCCGCGATCCACGTCAACCGCGCCCTGGTCTCGCAGCTTTTGGCCGCCGCCCGCGAGGTGGAAGCCCTGAGCGCCAAGCCCTTGGCCCCGTTCGACGCCTTCGAGGTGCTGCAATGGCCCGGCGCCCTGCACGAGCCGGAGACCGACCGGGAGCGGCTCGCCGCCGGCATTCTGGACCTGTTGGGCGAAACCTTGCAGAAGGCGGTGGCCTGCCGGGAAAACGAGGGACGCCAACTGGCCGCGCTGGTGGAGGACCGCTGCCTGAAGATCAAGGAACACGCCGCCGCCGCCCGCGTCCGGCTGCCGGTGGTGTTGCAGGCGGTGCGGACCAAGGTGGTCGCCCGGCTCACGGAGATTTCCGCCAATCCCGACAATGATCGGCTGGAACAGGAAATGGTTTACCTCGCCCAGAAATTGGATGTGGCAGAGGAGCTGGACCGGCTCGACACCCATGTCGAGGAGGTGCTGCGCTCGCTCAAGCAGAAAGACCCGGTGGGGCGGCGGCTGGACTTTCTGTTGCAGGAGATGAACCGGGAGGCCAACACGCTGGGCTCAAAATCGGCGGACGTGGAAACCACCCGCGCCTCGGTGGAGATGAAGGTGTTGATTGAGCAGATGCGGGAGCAGATACAGAATATTGAATGATATTCGCGGTATTTCTCCCCTATTTCTTTGGAGATAACCCTATGTCCGAGTATCACATAACTGCTTTTTGGGATGATGAAGCTAAGGTATGGGTAGGCACCAGTGAGGATGTGCCCGGCCTGTGTGCCGAGGCGGCTACTTTGGAAGACTTGATGAATACAGCGGGTGAGCTTATTCCCGAGCTTTTGATTCTGAATGGGGTATTACCGCAAGGGGATACCCGCCCGGTTCCGTACCACATCACGGCGGAGCGTTCGGCCTTGGCGCGGGCTTGTTGATGGGCAGCGGGCTTTATCCTGAGCTTTCCAAGCGATTGCGGGCGGCGGGGTGTTATCCCGTGCGGCAGGGAAAAGGTAGCCATGAAATATGGCAAAGCCCCATCAGCGGGAAATCATTCACGGTGCCGGTGACGGTTCAATCCCGGCGCATGGCAAACGAGATATTGAAACAGGCGGGGTTGCCGAAGGCGTTTTAATTAGGGACGCCACACCTCTCTCGTTCCCGCCAATCACTGAAAGCCGCTAACCATGCGGCCTTTTCATGCCGCGCCGTTTCTGTCGGGAGATTGGACAAGGAACCCACCCCGGATATATCGACAATCGACCCGTCACTGAAACAGAATGGCGCAGGGGGAGAACTCCCGCCCTGCAAGCCCTATTCCCGAGCGATTCCGCCCCCGCCCGTCTATCGCCGATTGGTTTTAACCGTGATTCAACGCACCGAAGATTTGGTATGACACCCGAAGAATTCATTAATAAGTGGAAAGACAGCAAGCTTTCTGAAAAGGCTGGCGCACAGCCTTATTTCCTCGATCTATGCGAGTTGCTGGGCGTGGAAAAACCCCATGATCCCGACAATTATTGCTTTGAGCGGGGCGCGAAAAAGTCGGGGGGCGGCGATGGTTGGGCGGATGTTTGGAAGCGTAAGTTTTTTGGTTGGGAAAACAAAAGGCCGGGCCATCTTAAATCGGCTTTAAAGCAATTGACTGATTATGCCCCGGACTTGGAAGACCCGCCATTATTGGTGGTGTCAGACCGCTTGCGCATCGAGATTCACACCAATTTCCCGGATTATCCCGACGAAACCCGGACTATCTTGCTGGAAGAGATTGGGCAGAAAGAAAATCTCGACATACTGAAATGGGTTTTCACCGATCCGATACGGCTGAGGCCGCTCAAATCGAGAAGAGCCATTACCGAGGAAGCCGCCGGTCAATTCGCGGATATGGCCAAGGCGATGCGCGACCGGGGTTTGGAGGCGGGGCGGGTGGCTCATTTTCTCATTCAATGTTTGTTCTGTATGTTCGCGGAGGATGAGGGGTTATTGCCGGGCAGCGTATTTTCTCACCTGCTTAAAAACGCGGGCAAAGATACGGCATTGGCCGCCAAGAAGCTGACCACGTTATTCACCGCCATGCGTAAGGGTGGGGATTATGGCGACCATGATATTGCCCATTTCAACGGCGGTTTGTTCAAAACCATCGACGTGCCGCCGCTGGAGAAATCCGATCTTTTGGCTTTGGCGAGCGCTTCCGAACGGGATTGGCGGGCGATTGAACCGGCTATTTTCGGGACGCTGTTTGAGCGCGGTTTGAATCCGAATAAGCGCAGCCAATTGGGGGCGCATTATACCGATGTGAAAACCATCAGGCTGTTGATTGACCCGGTGATTTCCCGCCCGTTGTCTGCTGAATGGGAGGCGGCGAAATTGGAGATTGCCGCCGATAAAACCAAGTCCCGGAAGCACGCTAAGAATATATTCCATGGGTTCTTGGAGCGGTTGCGGAATTTCCGGGTGCTTGATCCGGCTTGTGGCTCCGGGAATTTCTTATATTTGGCGTTGACGGCGCTTAAGGATTTGGAGAAGCGGGTGAATCTGGACGCCGAGAAGCTGGGTTTGTTAAAGCAGGTCGGCATCGAGGTTTCTCCGGCGAATGTGTTGGGTTTGGAAATCGAGCCGTATGCGGCTGAGTTGGCCCGTGTGACGGTTTGGATTGGTGAGTTGCAGTGGATGCTTAAAAATAATTATGACTTGGGCCGGAATCCGATTCTTAAGCCGCTGAATACGATTGAAAACCGCGATGCGTTGATGAATGCGGATGGCGGCGAGGCGGCATGGCCGGAGGCGGATGTGATTGTGGGTAATCCGCCGTTTTTGGGGGATAAGAAAATGCTGGGGGAACTTGGAGAAAATTATGTTTCCTGGCTTCGTAAGCTGTATAAGGGGCGGGTTCCGGGCGGGGCGGATTTTTTGACTTATTGGTTTGAGAAGGCACGGGCGCAGATTCAGGCGGGAAAAACTCAGCGGGCTGGATTAGTGGCGACGAATAGTATTCGTGGCGGGGCAAGCCGGAAAGTGTTGGAGCGTATTTGTGAAAGCGGGCGGATATTTGAGGCTTGGAGCGATGAAGATTGGGTTAATGATGGGGCATCGGTAAGGGTGAGTTTGGTGAGCTTTAACGGGATAGATGGCACTGCATCGACTGTCCTTAACGGAACGCCTGCCGCGATTATTTATCCTGATTTAACTGGCGGGGATGAAACCATTTCTGACCTGACTACCGCATTGCCTTTGCCCGAAAACAAAGGCTACTGCTTCGAGGGCATTAAAAAATATGGTGCTTTTGATATTCCCGGAGATACTGCAAGGCATTGGCTAAAAAGCAGCGGAAACCCCAATGGTCTTTCCAATAGCAGTGTACTTCGTCCTTGGATAAATGCCACGGATATTGTTCGCAAGGATTCCGATACGTGGATAATCGACTTTACTGGATTAAGTGAATCAGAAGCGGCTCTTTTTGAGCAACCATTCGAGTATATACTTGAGCAAGTTAAACCCGAACGCGCCAAAGATCGGAATAAGAAGACCCGTGAAAACTGGTGGTTATTTGAACGACCTAGATACGAAATGAGGTTAAAGCTATCAAAAATAGCTCGCTTTATCGTTACCCCCGTTGTTTCAAAGCATCGGATATTTGCGTGGCGTTCATCACCCAATTTGGCAATGAATCTACTCGACGTTATTGCCCGTTCAGACAATACCGCTTTTGGAGTTCTCCATTCCCGCTTCCACGAACTTTGGTCATTGCGGATGTGTACTTGGTTGGGAGTCGGCAACGACCCCCGCTATACCCCAACCACCACTTTTGAAACCTTCCCTTTCCCTGAAGGCATTCTCACAAACCCCGACCCAGACGCCCATTTCTCCGCCATCGCCGAAGCCGCCAAAACCCTGAATGAACACCGGGAAAACTGGCTGAATCCAAAAGAATGGGTGGATTGGGTGCGCACCAAGGAAGAAGAAGCCGCCGGATTTCCATTACGCCCCGTCGCCAAACCCGGCTTTGAGGCCGACCTTAAAAAGCGCACGCTGACCAACCTTTATAACGAGCGGCCAGCCTGGTTAATAAGCGCCCATCAAACCCTCGATAAAGCCGTCGCCAAAGCCTATGGCTGGGATAACTACACGCCAGAATGGACGGATAAGGATATTTTGCGGCGATTGCTGGCGCTGAATTTGGAACGCGCAAAAAACCAAACCGCGCCCGCCGCTCAACCGATTGAAACCATCGAAAGCGAAGAATCCGGGGACGATTCCGTGCCACCGGAACCTAAAGCCGCCCGCCCCGCCCGGACCAAGAAAAAGGCCGGGGATTGACACAACGCGGTGGGTTAGTTCCCGTGGGGTGGGCATGTACTCATGCCCACAATCAGGCAGTGACGTAGGGTGGATAAGCGAAGCGCATCCACCCAACCAGCATCGCGGTATCTTTACGCCCAGATTCCGTCCGGCGTGATGATGCTCCATACCCGAGTTTCCATGTCGGGAGTGGGCGGAAATAAACCCTCACGGGTGAATACCGTTCGCCGTTCTTTTGGCGGTTTCGAGACTCCCGGCTCCCCTTTTCTTGGGGCGTTCCAAACTCGAAAATCCAAAGGAGGCAGTCATGCCTAACCCCACTCTCCGTATCTCCCGCGCCGTGCCCGTCCCACTTGGTTTCGATCCAAGCGGACCTCAACCGCGTTCAAACGCTGGTGCCGCCCGGTTCCCTGCTGTGGCTGTACGCCCACATCGCCAAGCGGGTAATCCGTCTATCCCTGGAAGCCTTGGACCAACCGCCCGCCGCCCGGCTGTCCGTGTGCGCCAAGCCGCGCCCGCGCTTCATGGCCCACTTGGACGCGGCCACCGACAAGGCGCTGTCCGTCGCTTCGCGGGCCATTGACGACCTGTTCCACGCCATGGCGCGGGAATCGGCCCGCCCCGCCGTGGGCGGTGAACTCCCCGGCGGAAGCCCCGGCCACCGCCCGCCGCCCGTCTATCTCGCCTCCGCGCGTCGTCTTGAAGCGCCTTTATGCCTTGAAGCTGTCCGCCCTGTTCAACCAAGAACCAACATCAACTACGTAAAAAACCCCATGAAACACAGACGCGGCGCGGCTTTCCGCGATTTATTCAAAAACCTAAAGGGGGGTATGTCTACAGTTGGTGGAACTGGTGGAACAAAACGCTGTAAGCCACGGATGGCGTGGGTTTAGCTGTTCCACCAAGAAACCGATTTGGTGGAACAGAACTGGCTTTCAACCATCGGCCACCCACGGAAAAGGTTGCTGGAACGCCTAAAGCCACGGATGGCAGGGCTTTGTCAATTCCCGCCGCACAAACTGATCCAGGCCACCACGATAAGCAGAAAGAGTTCTTGGAACAACAGCTTGAGCCTCGCCTGGAGGAGGCAAGGGCCGGTGAACGGAAAGTATTTTTTGTGGATGCCGCGCATTTTGTATGGGCACCCTTCCTAGGCTTCCTATGTATTGGTTCCGGCCCTTCATTCCCGCTCCCTCGGGAAGAAAGCGGTTCAATGTATTGGGTGCGATTGACGCCATCACACACCAGATGGTCACGATAACCAGTCACGAATACATCAATGCCCGGAGCGTATGCGACTTGCTCACGGCCATTGCCGCGGCTGGATTTGATCTTCCAGTCACCCTGGTCATGGACAACGCCAGATGCCAACACGCCAAGCTGGTGAAAGCGCTCGCGGAAGAACTCAATATAGAATTACTGTATTTGCCCGCCTACTCGCCGAACCTGAATGTCATAGAGCGCCTATGGAAATTCATCAGAAAACAGGGCCTGAACTCCAAGTATTACGAAAGCTACGAGCTGTTTCATGCGGCCATTAGTTCGTGTCTTTTGGAGGTCGGGACCGGCGTCCATGCGCCCGAGCTAAAGACCTTTTTGAGGTTGAGGTTTCAGAGGTTTGATAAAGTTTCACTTGTTGGTTAAAGAAGTATAAGCTTTCGCCGCGGCGCCTCCACCCACGCTATAAAACTCCGCTCAATCTAGTCCGCAAGATTACGGCCCCGCCTTAAATCCCCGCCCCGCCGTGAATGGCCCGCCCCGCCCGCCTGTCTAAGCTCGGTGTATACGCAAAATGTCCGATATTCATGGAGTGGGCGAAGGCGCTCTCGTTTTGGGCCGCGTATTTCATGGAAGGAATCCGTGCGGCGTAACCCGCCGAGCCAATTGGAATGGTGGGTTACGGCGCACGGCGGCCTTACCGGAATTATCTGGGTTTTCTTCAGTGCGCCTTCACCCACCCTATAAACCCTAACCCGCACGACAAGGAGTCAGTCATGCCCAATGTCCCCAACCATAAGTTGCCCATTGCCCTAGCCTTGCTCGTGGGCGCCATGAGCCTTTCGGCAGCGTCCCCGGAAAAAGCCCCGCCGCCGGGCGGTCCCAAAGCCCCCGCCGACAGCCAAGTGCCCAGCGTCGCCGAGGGCGGCTATCTGACCACCAACCAAGGCCAGCGGGTCAACGATGACCAGAACACCCTCCGCGCCGGACCCCGTGGCCCGGCCCTGCTGGAAGATTTTCATTTCCGCGAGAAGATCACCCATTTCGACCACGAGCGCATCCCGGAGCGGGTGGTTCACGCCCGGGGCACCGGCGCCCACGGCTATTTCCAGGTCTACCAATCCTTGGCGAAATACACCAAGGCCAAGGTCTTGCAGGATACGGGCGCGAAGACGCCGGTGTTCGTGCGCTTCTCCACCGTCAACGGCTCGCGGGGTTCGGCGGACACGGTGCGGGATGCGCGGGGCTTCGCGGTCAAGTTCTACACCCAGGACGGCGTGTGGGATTTGGTGGGCAACAACATCCCGGTGTTCTTCATCCAGGACGCCATCAAGTTCCCCGACCTGGTCCACGCCTTCAAGCCGGAGCCGGACGACGAGATGCCCCAGGCGTCCACCGCCCACAACAACTTCTGGGATTTCATCGCCAAGACGCCGGAATCCATGCACATGATCATGTGGATCATGTCCGACCGGGCCATCCCGCGCAGCTACCGGATGATGGAAGGCTTCGGCGTCCACACCTTCCGCCTGGTGAACGAGCAGGGCAAATCCACCTTCGTGAAATTCCACTGGAAGCCGCTGCTGGGCGTGCATTCGTTGGTGTGGGACGAATCCCACGAACTCACCGGACGCGACCCGGATTTCCACCGCCGCGATTTGTGGGAGGCCATCGCCGACGGCGCGTTCCCCGAGTACGAACTGGGCGTGCAATTGCTGGGCGAGGACGAGGTCGCCAAGGTGAAGTTCGACATCCTCGACGCCACCAAGATTTGGCCGGAGGACGTGGTGCCGGTCCAGCCGGTCGGCAAGCTGGTGCTGAACAAGAACCCGGACAACTTCTTCGCCGAGACCGAGCAGTCCGCGTTCCACACCGCGCACATCGTGTCCGGCATCGACTTCTCCGACGACCCGTTGTTGCAGGGCCGGAATTTCTCGTACCTGGACACCCAGATCAACCGCTTCGGCACGCCGAACTTCACCCAGTTGCCCATCAACCAGCCCAAGTCGCCGGTCAATAATTTCCAGCAGGACGGCTTCATGCGCTACGACAACCGGCCCGGCAAGGCGAATTACGAGCCGAACACGCTGCCCGGCGGCAACGCCAAGGAAGCCAGCCCCGAGCAAAGTGGTTACGTGACCTACCCGGCACCAGTCCAGGGCAATAAGGTGCGGGAGCGGCCCAAGAGCTTCGACGACCACTACACCCAGGCGGCGCTGTTCTATAACAGCATGTCGCCGCCGGAGCAGGAGCACATCGCCAATGCCTTGAAGTTCGAGTTGGGCAAGGTGACGATGAAAGAGGTTCGGCAACGCATGGTCGATCATTTGGCACAGATCGACGGGGCTTTGGCCGCGAATGTGGCGGGTTACTTGGGACTCACCGCGCCCACCGGACAACCCGCCGCCCGCGCCGGTTCGGCCAAGGGCTTGAGCCAGGAGGAAAGCCCCAAGGGCAACGTGAAGACCCGCCACATCGCCATCCTCGCCGCCGACGGGGTGGACGCCGCCGAGGTCATGCAATTGCAAGCGGCCCTGAAAGCGGCGGGGGCCAAGGCCGACGTGGTGGCGCCGCATTTGGGCGAGATCAAGGGCGCGGGCGGGAAGGCGGTGGCCGTGGACAAGAGCTTCGACACGGCGGACTCGGTGATGTACGACGCCGTGTATCTGCCGGGCGGGAAGGACAGCGTGAACGCCCTGCAAGCGCTCTTAAAGGCCAGCCAGTTCGTCCAGGAAGCCTACGCCCACAAGAAGGCCATCGGGGCCAGCGGGGCGGGCGCGGATTATCTGAAAGCGGCGGGGGTGGGCGCGGCACCGGGCGTGGTCGTCGCGGCCAGCGAGGCGGAGGCGGTGCAGCCGTTCATCGCCGCCGTGGGGCAGCATCGGCATTGGAATCGGGCGGATCGGTAAAGGGTTGGCGATGTGCGCGTGTCCGGCACGCGCACTGGCTACTTCGTCGCCTTCTGCACGACGCTGTCGATCTTGTTGGAGCGGAGGTGCTGTCGGACCTTGTCGGCGTCGGCGAGGGTGGCGTAGGGACCGACCTTGACCCGGAACCAGGCGGTGTTGTCGAGCTTAATCATTTCCAGCTTGGCCTTGACCTTGATCTCGGCCAGGTGCGCCCTGAGCCTCTCGGCGTCGGCTTGGCTGGTGAAGGAACCGGCTTGCAGGAGATAGGTGGTCTCGGGCTTCTTGCCTTGAGCCTCCTCCTCCCGCTTCATGGTCTTGATTTCGTTCTCGGGAATGATGACCTCCTTTTCCGAGAGGATTTTGTAGAAGCTGAAACGAGGCTCTGGAATCGCGGGGGCCGGAGCCGGTTCGGCTTTTTTGCCGTTGGCGGTGGGCTTTTTGCCATCGCCCGGCTTGGCGAGGGGGGTTACGGCAGCGGTGTTCGCTGGCACCGCCTGGACGGTTTCGGGACCGGCGGGCGGCGTGGCGATTTGCCCCTCGGGACGGAAGAACGAATAGTAGGCCAGGGCCGCGAGTCCCGCGACGCCCGCCACCGCCGCGCCCAACATGGACCACAGCCGGGTGTGATTGGGCTTGTGCTGGCGATAGGCGGGAATGCGGTTCTTGTAATCCCTGGACATGATTTACATCGACTCCGGTGAGGATACGTCCAGCAGACTCAGCCCATTGGCGATCACCTGCCGGACGGCGGCGATCAGGTTGAGGCGGGCGTCGCGCAGAGCGGCGTCTTCCACCAAGAACTTGTGGGCGAAGTAATAGGTGTGGAACTCGCCCGCCAGTTCGCGCAGATAATGCAGCAAATGGTGGGGGCTGTGTTGCAGGGCGGATTGCTCCAGCACTTCCGGGTAACGGGCCAAAATCGCCGCCAAACCCGTTTCGTGCGGTTCCACCAAGCGGGTCAGATGTTCCATGCCGCCCGCCAAATCACGCGCCCAGCCTTTTTCATCCAACTCCCGGAACACGCTGCACACGCGGGCGTGGGCGTATTGGACGTAGTAGACCGGGTTCTCGTTGGTGCGGGAGGTCGCCAGCTTGAGGTCGAAATCCATGTGCTGATCGGACTTCCGCATCACGTAGAAGAACCGCGCCGCGTCCTTGCCCACCTCGTTGCGGAGTTGCCGCAGGGTCACGAACTCGCCGGAACGGGTGGACATCTGCACCTTCTCCTCGCCCCGGTACAGCACCGCGAACTGCACCAGCAGCACATCCAGCTTGGCCGGGTCGCCGCCCAGGGCTTGGATGGCGGCCTTCACGCGGGGGATGTAGCCGTGATGGTCGGCGCCCCAGATGTTGATGATCCGGTCGAAACCGCGCTCCAGCTTGTTCATGTGGTAGGCGATGTCGGAGGCGAAATAGGTCATCTGGCCGTTCTCGCGCACCACCACCCGGTCCTTCTCGTCGCCCAGTTGGCTGGACGCGAACCAAGTGGCCCCGTCCTTAATATAGAGGTGGCCCGCCGCTTGGAGCTTTTCCAAGGCCCGCTCCACCGCGCCGGTGTCGGTCAGGCCGCGCTCGGAGAACCACTCCTCGTAGCGCACGCCGAATTCTTCCAAGTCCTGGCGGATGTCGTCGAGGATGCTGACCAGCCCAGCGTCGAACACCGTCCGGTAGCCGTCCGCGCCCAGCAGCGCCTTGGCTTTCGCCACCAGGGCGTCGATGTGGATTTCCTTGTCGCCGCCCTGTGGCTCGTCCGCCGGGATGTCCGCCATGACGTCGGCGACCGGGCGGCGGAAGGTGTCGCCGTGCTGCTTGTGCAGATCGAAGGCGATGGTGCGGACGTACTCGCCGCGATAGCCATTGCTGGGGAAGACCAGGGTTTCGCCGCATTCTTCCAAATACCGCAGCCACACGCTGGCGGCGAGGATGTCCATCTGCCGCCCGGCGTCGTTCACATAGTATTCGCGATGCACGTCGAAGCCGACCGCGCTAAGGAGGTTCGCCACCACCGCGCCGTAAGCCGCGCCGCGCCCGTGGCCGACGTGGAGGGGGCCGGTGGGATTGGCGGAGACGAATTCGACCTGGACCTTGGCGCCCGCGCCGATTTGGCTTTTGCCGAAGTCGTGCCCGGCGTCGTGGATGGCGCGGATGACGCCGAATTGGCTCTGCGGATCGAGGAAGAAGTTGATGAAGCCGGGACCGGCGATTTCCACCTTAACGACCGCCGGGTCGGTTGGGAGGGTGCCGATGATCCTCTCCGCCAGTTGCCGGGGATTGCTGCGGGCGGGTTTCGCCAGGGACCTCGCGAGGTTGGTGGCGAAGTCGCCGTGGGTCGCGTCGCGGGTGCGCTCCACCATGACGGTGGGCTCGATGTCGGCGGGCAGCGCGCCAGCGGTTTTGAGGGCGGTGACGGCGCTTTGCAGCAGGGATTCCAGGCGTTTTTTCATGGGGGAGTTTCGGGCGGGAAGGGATGGCTTTGT
>NZ_JBTEKS010000042.1:0-18722 GCF_054333355.1 Methylomagnum sp.
CGGGGGGCCCGGGACGCCGCGCCTTTCCGTCCTCGACTCAGCCAGGAGAACCCGATGAAACTGTACTACCACCCCGCCTCGCCCTTCGCCCGCAAGGTTTCGATAGCCGCCATCCTGCTCGGCGTCGAGCTGGAAGCCGAATTGGTCGATCTGTTCGTCGGGGCGGGACAAGCCCCCGAATTCCTCAAGCTCAACCCGCATGGCAAGGTGCCCACCCTGGTGGATGGCGACTTCTCGCTGTGGGAGTCCAACGCCATCCTGCAATACCTGGGCGCATCGCAAACGGAAACCCCGCTGTATCCCAAGGATGTGCAAATCCGCGCCGACATCGCCCGCTGGCAGTTCTGGGAAGCCTCCGCCTGGGCACCGGCCTGCATGGTCTATGTCTACGAGAACGTGCTGAAACCCATGCTCGGGCGCGGCGAACCCGATCCCGAGGAACTCCGCAAGGGCGAGGAGAAATTCCACCGCTTCGCCAAGGTGCTGGACGGTCATCTCGCCGAGCGGGACTGGCTGGTGGGCGACGGATTGACCCTGGCGGACATCGCCGTGGCATCGTCCCTCATGTATGCCGTGTCGGGCAAGTATCCGCTGGAAGACTACGCGAACATCACCCGCTGGTTCAAACAGGTTGAGGCGCTACCCGCTTGGGCCGCCACGGTCCCGCCCGCCGCTTGACGAAAAATCGAAGACCGACTCGATTTTAAAAACCGAGTCGGTCTGAACGGATTCCGTAATTCAAAATGCCCCCTAACGCTGATACAGCGGCAACGCCGCCACCCGCCGCTCAATCTCCATCATCATCTGGTTATAGGCGGGTGCCCCAATGCCGCCGAAGCGCCGCTTGAACTCCGGCTCCGGCATGAATTCCGGCAAGCCCTCCGTGGATGGTATGAAATCGGGTTCCCGCAGGCCCCCCTTCAGCTTGGCTTGAAGATATAACGCCGCCTCGGGACTCGCGCTCGCCATTTCCCCCAGGCGGGCGCCTGCCCGGTCGGCAGCGAGATCGTTGAAAGAAAAGCCACTCCCGCCCCGCGAATCCTTGACCTCCTTGTACAAGCCGATGGCGTCGGACAAGGGGCTGTCCGCCGTGGCCGCAATGGCGGCGGAGATGATGAAGTGCTTGGGAAAATCGTCCCGGCCACTGAGTTTGACGGTGCGCACCGCCGCTTTGGGCCAGGGTTCGGCGTTAGGCAGCACCTTGTCCAAGCCGCGCTGGTTGATATAGAAGGTCAGCACCACGATGGCGGCGCGGTTCTCCGCCACCGGGTCGGGATCGCCGTTGCCCACCGAGCGCTCGGCGGCGAGTCGGAATAACGGCGGCAGCAGATCGGCCAGACTGGTTGGCTTCTTCGCCTGGGTGCCAGCCTGAATCATGGCCCGCTGATATAAGCGCAATCGTTCCAACTCTTCCGCTGGCACCATGGCGGAACTGAGGCGGGCGGGCAAATCGGCCTGCCATTGATAAACCACGGTCATCTGGCCGGGCGCGACATCCACCTTTTTGACCGCGCCCGCGATGGCGTCAACCGCGTCCTGACCGTTCACGGTAGCCACGGCATAGGCCGTTAGCCAATTCGCCAACCCTGCTGGCACGGACAGCCGACCAATCTTGAGGCTCTCGAAATCCGGCAGGCCGGACTCCGACGGCAGCAGTTCCGCCACGACATTCACGAATCGCCCGCTCAAGGGCGCTGGCAAGGGCACGGTCACGGCCAGCCCGGCGACATTGGAGCGCAACCGGATTTGGGCGCTGCCATGGGCGAAGCGGTGGGCCAAATAATTGGCGGCTAGGTCGAGGTCGGACTCGGAGAGCCGCACCATTTTGATTTCGCCGGGCTTGAGCTTGCGGGGATCGTTGCCGTCCAGAATGCGTTGGCCTTGGGCCAGCCGTTCCGGGCTGAAATCGACAGCGCGGTTAACCAGGGGATGCTCGTCAAGCGCCGCCAGCGCCGCGCCCACCAGGACGACCGGCACCAGGCACAGCAGGAGAAGGAATAGCCAGAATAAAGGTCGCATGGGGGTAGCATTATTTGGTTTGCCTTCCTTATCACGGAAGGTCTGGGATTTTTGAAATGGTTGAGACGCCTTATAAAGCCGCCCGTTTCCTCCCCCTCCAGCGGGGGAGGGTTGGGGTGAGGGGGTTTAAATTCCGCCGCGCTCCGAAAAGCGGCTACCGGAAAAACCAGTAGAAATAAACCGCCCAGCCAATCAAATGCAGGGCGATGATGCCGTGGAAGATCATCAGGTATACCGACTTGCGGGTTTTATGGCGGAAGGCGTTCTGAGCAATCAGGGCACCGGGCCAGCCGCCCAGAATTTCGAGGAGGTGTAGGTAGCTTTCAGGTATCCGCCAACTCCGAATCGCCGCATGGGTCTTGTCGGCCCCGTACAGGAAGAGGATCAAAACGCTGAACAGGCAATAGGAGAAGAAGGGCAGCGGGTTTTTTCCCAGCACCAACAAATAGCCGGACAGGAACAGCGGCGTCATGATGAGCGCATTAAGCGTCCAGGAGCGGGGCTTGGGCACCAGCACGAAATGCTTGGGCTTGGGTTCGGGGGGGGCGTACTCGACGCCTTCGATCAACGCGAACCCCACGCGCTTTTTACCCGGCAAATCGGCGGGCCGGAACTGGACCTCGTCGCCGACGGCTGGACGGCGGCTCAGGTGTTTCTTGAAGGCGCTGATGTGAACGAAATAGTCTTCCTCGCCTTCTCCAGTGCGGATGAAGCCGAAACCCTTTTCATCGTTCCATTTCACGATGCATCCTTTCCTCATCGGCAGCAATTTCCGTATCGTCCGCTTCTCGGCTGTGGCCATGGTTTTCCCTAAGAAAATGAATGGACTCGGAGGGGCCGCCATTATCGCAAAACGGGAATCCTCGGCGGTTCCTTTCTTGGTTGGACGGTTTTTTTAAATACGAATCGCGAATCCCGCGCGGAGATTCGCGGACAGAGTTTACGTGATGGATCGGAAAAATTTTGACCCGACTTATCGCGACTTCCAGCCATGTTCGATACGACGGGTCGCCCTGTAGGGGCGAATTAATTCGCCCCTACAGGTGTGGCGAGCGTCGAATCCGAATGAACACCGCTATAGGATCCGAGCCATTGAGGTGAGGGGGCGCCGCTGGCCGCACCGGCGGCGCCCGGTGGCAAGCAGGCGGTCTATTGCGCCGGGCGGATTTCCTCTTCCGTCTCGGCGGCGCGGGCCGGTTGGAGGCGGCGGGTTTTCTTCAAGTGCCGCACCGTGATGTAGAACAGCGCCACCGGGATGATCGCGCCGCCCAGCCACCGCACGGTGGTGGCGTGGTCCGTGTAGCCGTAGAGGTAATAGGTCTTCCAGGCCAGCAGGGCCAGCACCACGCCGACCGTGAAGCACAGCGTGTTGTATTCCTTCACCAGGGTGCGGCGCCAGTCGTATTCGAACTCGGCCAGGGAGTCCTTGAGGCCATCCAGATTGGGGATGAAGCGGTTGACCCGGCTCGCGTAGTCGTCATAGGCCGCGCCGAATTTGTCGCGGAGATAGGTTTCCTCGGCGGTGGTGATGGCGAGGTAAATCCAGGCGAACAGGGGTGCCACCAGGGCGACCACCCAGGCCGAGCCGAACAGCAGGGCCAGGCCGACCACGACCAGGTAGTTGCCCACGTACATGGGATTGCGGGTGTGGGCGTAGAAGCCGCGCGTCACCAGCTCGTTGGCGAAAACCTGCTTGTTCTTGCCGCCGCGCCGGATGTAGGCGTAGCCGATGACGATCAGCCGGAAGGCTTCGCCGGCCAGGGTGAGCAGCACACCGAGCGCCGTCAGCAGGGTGTCCAGGGCGGCGTTGCCGAACCACTCGGCGGGCCGGGCCACGACAACCAAGGTCAGCAGCACCACGGGGAACAGGCCGTTGCGGACCCGGAAGAAGAATTGCCCGGAGGCGAGCAGGGCATTGTGAAGGGGGGAATTCGGATTCATTTGATCGCCAGCATTCCGCAGAAGTTATACCAACGGAAAAACACGTCGCATGCCTTGAAGCCGTTGCGGAGCAGCAACTCGCGGTTTTCCTCGAAGTGGTAGGGGATGAGGACGTTCTCCAGCGCCTCCCGTTTCTGGGCGATTTCCATTTCCGAGTAGCCGTTGCGCTTCTTGAAGTCGTAGTAGTACTTGATGAACATCCGGTTGAGGGTGGAATCCTGGCCCAGCACCTTTTCCACCAGCAATAGGCAGCCGCCGGTGTTGGTGCCGTTGGCGATGCTCTGGATCAGCCGGTCGCGGTACAGCGGGCGGACGAATTGCAGGGTGAGGTTCATGACCACGACGGAAGCGTTGACGATGGCGACGCCGTCGTCGAGGTTCTGGCAAATCAGTTCGTGGGGCCGGGTGAAGCCGTGTTCGGACAGCTTGGCGCGGGCCTTGTTTAGCATTTCCGGCGAGTAATCGACGCCGACGAATTTCACCCCCTCCGGCACGAGGCGGTCCAGCCACAGCATGGTGGTGCCGGTGGAGCAGCCCAGGTCGTAGAGGTTGGAACCCTCGACGGCGAAGTCCGCCGCGATTTCGCCCATCATGCGCTGCACTTCGGCGTAGAAGGGCACCGAGCGGTCCAGCATGTCGTCGAACACGGCGGCGGTGTCCTTGCCGAAATTGAAGTTTTGAATCAGGTCGCGCTTGTCTTTGAAGATTTCGTCTTTGTTCATTGGGGCCATGGAAGCTGAGCCGGCCAGCGGATAGTCAGCCGACCTGAAACGGGAATCGCCCTTGGCTTAAGCCATCCGCAACGGGAACGCGGAGGCTTTCGGGGCGATGGATCGGATGGCCTCGATTGGGCCAACCATCGGGGAATGTTACGATTTTTCCGAACGGCTTGGGAAGGTCGGTTTTGTCCAGCCATTCCGGTTTTGACGGAATATCGCCCGGTTATTTATTCTCAATAATTACGCTTTATTTTGGAGGAACACATGGGTGCTTGGTCTTGTGAGTCATTTGGCAATGACGATGCCTGCGATTGGGTGTACGAGCTGGAAGAATCCGATCATCTCGACTTCGTCGAATCCACCCTGGACGCTGTGCTTGCGACAGGCGACGACTATCTGGAAGCGTCGGACGCAACCCGGGCCATCGCGGCGGCGGAAGTCATCGCACGGCTTCAAGGTAATGTCGGATTGCGGGATTCATACTCGAAATCAGCCGACAACTGGGTGGACAAGGTAAAGCTTGTGCCATCGGCCAATCTCGCCAACAAGGCGCGGCGGGCGCTTGACCGGATACTCGGCGAGTCGTCCGAACTGTTCGAGCTTTGGCAAGAGAGCGAGGAAAGCGATGCCTGGGTGGAGGCGGTCACTCACCTCAAAGAGCGTATCCGCGCCTAAATTCGCGCCATGCGCCGGGCCATGAGCAGACCAACCAGGATCAAGACCGCCAGCCAAGCCGCCGAGAGGCAGCCAATCACCCGGTCATAGCCACTCACCAGGAATGACCAGTGGGCATTGGGCATGACATGAGTCAACGGCTTGGCGGTCTTGATGACGAACACCCAGCCCGCGTGCAGCCCCATGCAATAACCCAGGCCACGCGGCAGGAAATTGCGGACACACCCCAGCATCACGCCAGCCACGAACAGGGCGAGAAAGGCGTCGGGCGTGATGGCCGCCAAATGGGCAAACCCGGCCACGGCGACCTGGAAGCCGGTATCCCAGCCCACCTCCGGCGGCACCCACTTACTGCCCAGGAAATGCAGGCCCGCATAATAAAACGCGCTGATTAGCACGGCGGCGACGGGACCTGTGGTCTTCCGCAGGGCCGCGAACAGCACGCCCCGGAAAATCATTTCCTCCAGCAGCGCCACGGCGATACCCGTCGCCAGCGCCTTGCCCAGCACGGCGAACAGCCGCCCGCCGTGGGGCATATCCAGATTCAAACCACGGATGTCCAAGGCGAGCAACCCAAGCACATGCAAACCCAGCATCAAAACGCCCAGCCCCAGGCCGATGATCCATTGGCGCGGGAATGCCCGGTCAAACCCCAGATCGACCCAGCCCAGCCTCAGCCGTTTCGCGATGAAATAAAGCCCGAGGATTAGGAACACCTGCCCTCCCCGGCTGACCAAGACGCGCAAGTCCCGGCCATCGTCCCCGCCGATGAGAAGAAACAGGGGGTAGGCCACCGTGGAGGCGATGGCCGCGCAGGCCAGTAGATATAAGAAAGGATAAAGCACTGCCAGGGCTGGGTGGGTCGGCACGGATTTCAGGCTCGGCTTGGTCGAGTCCGTCCGTAGCGCGGCCCAAAGCCGGGCGCGGAATTCGGATTGAGTAGGCATCGCATCGGTGCTATCTGGAGAAATCGGGTGAGGGGTAGGATAGCAGCATGAGTTTTCCGGGGGGAACGGGGCGTTGAATCTTGGCTCACACGAGTTAAAACAGGGCGGATATGTCGCGACTTCATAAATTCTTTCTGGGAGCGGTCATCGGCCTTGCCCTGCTGGTGTTGCTACCGATCCTGGCCGTCTGGTTATCAAGCCTGCTCACCCAGCCCCCCGGCTTCGATGCAACGCGGACTCGCTGGACCCCATCGGAGGCTTACCTTCTCGACCGGCACGGCGAAGTCATTCAAACCCTACGGGTCAATTCCTCGGTGCGGCGACTGGAATGGACCCCGCTGACGGACATTTCGCCCGCCCTGGCACGCGCCATCGTCATGGCGGAAGACCGGCGCTTTTACCAACATCGCGGCGTCGATCCGTGGGCGGTCGCCGGGGCTTTGGCCGACCGTGTGCTGCATGGCCGTCGACGGGGCGCCAGCACCTTGACCATGCAGTTGGCCGCTTTCCTGGAACCCAATTTGAACCATCGGGGAGGCCGGAGCCTTCCGCAGAAGCTTCGGCAAATGAGTGTCGCTTTGGCGCTGGAACGGGATTGGACCAAGCCTCAAATCCTGGAGGCTTATTTCAATCTGGCTGGATTCCGGGGCGAACTGCAAGGCATCGCGGCCACAGCGCGGGGGCTGTTCGGCAAGCATCCTTCGGGGCTGGACGAGGCGGAATCGGTGCTGCTGGCCGCGCTGCTGCCTTCGCCCAAGGTTGATTCCGCCCGGCTTTTAAGCCGCGCTTCCGCCATCGCTTCGGCGGGAATGTTCCATGTGGAACATCATCGGCTTGCGGCCCTGGCCACCACCGCTTTAAACAAACCACCGGCCATAACGCCGGAGTCCAACCTAGCCCCAGCCCTAGCCCGGCGATTCCTGAAAAATCCCGGCCAGCGGACACGGACCACCTTGGACGCCCGCTGGCAGCGCATTGCCTTGAGCGCGGTGCAACAGCAATTGGCGGGATTGAGTGGACAGAACGTCCGGGATGGTGCCGCCGTGGTCGCCGACAACGCCAGCGGGGAAATTCTGGCCTACGTTGGCTCCGCCGGGACCGACTCGCGGTCGCCCCACATTGACGGCGCGGCAGCCCGACGTCAAGCTGGCTCCACGCTCAAGCCCTTCTTGTACGGCTTGGCCCTGGAGCAACGCTACCTGACCGCCGCGTCGGTGCTGGACGACTCGCCCGTCAACCTGGAAACCACCACCGGACTCTACATTCCCCAAAACTACGACCGCGACTTCAAAGGCCCGGTCAGCGTGCGCACGGCCTTGGCCTCGTCCCTGAATGTGCCAGCGGTGCGGACCCTGGTTCTGGTGGGCGTGGAACGTTTCCGTGACCGGCTGCGGGACTTGGGCTACGCCGGGCTGACGGAAAGCGGCGAATATTACGGGTTTTCCCTGGCGCTCGGTTCGGCGGAGGTAAGCCTGCCGGAACAGGTCAATGCCTATCGAAGCTTGGCGAATGGCGGGCGGTGGACGCCCCTCCGACTACAAGCGGACGCGCCAGCCGAGGAGCCGCGCCGAGCCATGGATCCCGCCGCCGCTTTCACCATCGCCGACATACTCAGCGACGGCGCGGGCCGATCCGTGACCTTCGGCCTGGACAGCCCGCTCGCCACCCGCTACTGGACGGCGGTGAAAACTGGAACCAGCAAGAACATGCGGGACAACTGGTGCGTCGGCTTCAGCCGCCGCTACACGGTGGGCGTGTGGGTGGGGAATTTTGAGGGCGACGCCATGCGGAGCGTGTCCGGCGTCACCGGAGCGGCCCCCGCGTGGCTGGCGATCATGAATGCCTTGCACGGGTCGGAGGCAAGTGACGCGCCCACCCCGCCCGCTGAAATAGCGGCCCGTCCTATCCATTTCGAGCCAGCCATCGAGCCGCCCCGCCGCGAATGGTTCATGGCGGGCACGGAAATGGACGAGGTTCGGCTAGCGAATTCGGGCCATTATTCGCCGCATATCGAATCGCCGCCCCGTGGGGTCATCATCGCCTTGGACCCGGATATTCCCGCCACCCATCAGCAAGTCTGGATCAAAGCGCGAGGGGGAGAACAGGCGGCATTCGTGCTGGATGGCACTGAACTTGGATCGGCCAGCCGCCCATTGGCCTGGCTACCCCGCCCCGGCAGTCATGTCCTGGAGCTTAAATCACGGAATGGCGAAGCGCTGGACGCCGTGCGCTTCCAAGTGCGTGGACCAAGGCCGTAGGACGATGACGGCATCGACTATTCCTCCTCTTCCGGTTCTTCGGTAGGTGGCTCGGGGTCGTCATCCAGGCCGGGTTGCTCTTCTCCTTTGGCGGGTTGCGTTCCCGCGCCCGGCAAGCCATTCGAAGAACCCACTGGCTGGGGTTGAAACAAAGACGGGAGCGGATGGCCAAGACCCGCTTGGCTCCGCGAGGCGCTAAATGAGCCGGATAGTGGCTGTGCTGGATAAAGATGACCGCCAGCGGTGGACAAACCGTTGTCGGCCTTGACGGCGGAACTCAGCAGCAGCGCGGACGCGGCGAGCGATGGAATCCATGTATTCATGACAAGCCTCCCTGCGATGAATCGTCCCGGCTAGCGCGAAAAAGCGCGAATCGTCCGGGGGAGCCACCGTGCTTAATAAAAATCCCAGTGACGGCAATGCGGGCAAGTCTAACAGCCCCATCCGTCGAGCGGGCATCACCCTTTAGGGTAATCCGCCGGATTTCGAGAAAGCGAGCAAGGCCGAGGGTGGGCCGACCCCTGCCGCCCACCCATATTGTTCGCATAATCAGGCCAAGAACTGGCCCAACATGAACACAACGGCACCGGGGAACAGCAAGGCCGGTCCCCACCACGCGCCCATCACCGTGGCGATGACAGCGGCGGCGAGAAACAGCGTGGCGATAATCAGCACCTTGCCTCTGGCGTGGCGGACGGGCGCGTCCGGCGTGTTGGACGATGGCAAGGGTTTTCCACAACGGGTGCAAACCGTGGCTGGGTCAGGAACTTGCGCGGCGCAGGCCGGGCAGGTGATGCTGGTCATAGCTCTCTCCTCGTTGAGTTGATGATGGGCGTGTATCCGCCCTTTTTGATGATGGTGTTTGGAACATTCCTCATTCCCCGATCCTCCTGTCGGCCCGTTGATACCGCCTTTCTAAACATTAGGCAAGGGCGGTGGCGGGCCGGGCGGCGCTATCCCCTCTCCCAAAGGCGAGAGGGGGAACAACCGTTCCAGGCGTTGCGCGATTAACCGGCGTCAATTACTGCGCCGGCCTCACCTCCACCGCCTCGTTCGGATATTCCCCGAACATCTCCGGCGCATAGAGCGCTTCGATGCGGGTGGCGGGCAGCTCAAACCGGCCCGGATTGTTGAGGCGCACCGTGTATTCCACCGTCCATTGGCCCTTGGGCACGAAGCGATAGTAAGCGCGGAAAGCGTCGAAGCGGCGCTCCTCGTAGGCAGGCCAAGCCGAGCCTTCCCGCTTCTCGCCCCGCGTCAGCAATTGCGCATCGCGACCCAAACCCGTGCCGAGAACCGTGGCCCCGGACGGAATAGGATCATCCACCACCACCCAGGTCATGTCCGACTGAGCGTCCAGCACCAGGGTCACGCGGGCCGTGTCGCCCCGCGTCCAGATACCCGGCTGTTTTTGCTCGACGGGCGTCATCGTACGCCGCAACTTGAAGCCGGAGGAAAGCGGCTCGGTCAGCGGTAGGGCGGCCTTGGATTGAATCGTGACCCAAGGCTTGCCGGTGCCTGCGTGGCGAAGGCTCAACGGGGCTGGGCCTTCCGGCCAGGAGAAATTCAGGCTGCCACGCCGGCTGTCCGCTTGCCAAGCAAAGCCCCGCGTCGTGCCCGCGAGGGTGGCCTGAGTTTGTCCCGTCACCGGGACCGACTCGAAGGCGGCGCTGAATTTTTCCAAGGCCAGCACGCCCCAAGCATTGGCGGTGGTGATGTTCCAGCGCCCCATTTGCTGCCGCCCCACCGCACCGCGCACCAAGCGGGGAACATCCGCCCGCCAAGTCGGCTCCTTCACCGCAGCCAGCACCATCCGCGCCGCATTCACATCGCCGGACAGCATCAACCACCACAGGGCATCGTCCCGCTCGGTGGAAAACCCCAGCGTGGTGCCCTGAAAATTGAGCCGGGCGCGGAGGATTTGTTCGGCCTCGGTCTTGCGCTCGTCCCGGTGCGGAATGCCTTCCAGCCGGGCCAACAAGTCGTACCAGTCCAGCACCGCCGAAGTGGGCCACAGGTTGGGTTCGATGGTGATGGAACCGAGCAACTCGGGCGTGGCTTCGCCGTAACGGGCCAGGGCGTTGATCGCGGCCAGCTTGCGGATGGACAGGTCCGCCGTGGGCAGGGCCGAATCCCGTAGCAGACGTCCGGCCACGAAGTTTTTCAGCGCCTCGCTGATCCGGCCCCGCGCCCGCTCGGGCAACTCCCAACCGGATTCGTGGGCGATGGCGAGAACATAGGCGCTCAGAACGTCGCTGCCTTCCAGGCTATCGCTGGGGAAATACTTGAGCAAGCCGTCCCGGTCCAGATAGGCGGGCAATGAATCCATGACGCCCCGCCAACGGGATTCATCCCGCAAGGCGACAGCGCGGGAAACCTGTTGCTCCAAGCAGTTATAGGGATAACGGGCCATGTAATCGGCGACGCCAGCGGTGGCGTCGCCCAAACGGGCTTGCAGGTCCACCCGCACCCCGCCCCGTCCCGGCACCGCGTCCGCCGGTTCCTGTACTTCCAGGCTGAGCGGCTTGTCCAATTGCTCCAACGTGGCCTGAAAGACCCGCACGGGATGCACCGGGATCACGTCCTGCTTCACCCGCAGGCGGTCCTCCGCCACTCCGTTCGCCTCCCTCGCCAGGATTTCCCACGACAGCTTCCCGGCACCCACCGGCACGGTGAGTTCAAAACCCAACTCCTGGGCGCCGCCGGGGGCGAGTTCGATATTTCGGGGTGGAAACTCGGGCAAGGCGGTTCCGGCTTCGGTGAAAATTTTCGCCTCGGTGGAAAATGTCAGGGTGCGCTGAGAGGCATTCCGTACCGTGAAAATGCCGCGCAGCCGGTCGCCCTCCCGCACCAAGGGCGGGAGACCCGAGTGGAGGATTAAATCCTGGCTCGTGCGCAGGGTGCCCGAGCCGGTGCCAAACAGGCCGAGTTCGCCACTGGCGACGGCCACGACCCGGAAAGACGTGAGTAAATCGTTGAGAGGGATTTCCACTTCGGCCTCGCCTTGGGCGTCGAGCGGCAGTCGGCCCTTCCACAGCAGCAGGGTGTCGAACAATTCTCGCGCCGCCTGCCGACCTCCGCCACCACCATGAGGGACGGCCTTGCGGCCATAATGGCGCTTGCCCACCACCTGCATTTGGGCGGTGGACGTGAAAACCTCGACGGGACGGACGCCCATCATTTTTTCCAGCAATTGCCAGGAAGCGTTCGGCTTGAGTTCCAGCAGGGCTTCGTCCACCGCCGCCAGGGCGACTTCGCTGCCAACGGGCAACGGACCCCCGTCGGCCCGCTTGACCGCCAGCTTCACCTTGGCGGTGTCGCGGACCTTGTGGACGGATGTCGCCGGTTCAACCTTCACATTCAATCGGTGCGGATTCCAGCCCACTTTGATTTCAGCGTTACCGAGCCGGTAGGCGGGCTTGCCTAAATCGGCCAGGGCCGTGGGCGTGCCGCCGTCCATCCGCCAAGGCAGATGGAGTTTCCGCGCCATGTCCGCCAGCCAGGATTGGGTGGCACCCACCCGGCCCCGCACCGCCAGCACCGAGACAAACACGTTGGGCGAATGATGGGCCTGGATCGGCACGTCAATCACTGGCGTCTTGCCGGACAGCCGGGTGATGAAGGTTTCCGCCACGCCCTCCCGTTCCACGCTGACCAAGGCCGTGGCTTCGCGGAACGGCATCCGCACCTGGAATCGGGCGGTGTCGCCGGGTTCGTATTCCTTCTTTTCCGGCAGCACATCCATGCGGTCGGCGGACCCGCCTTCAAACCACCAGTCCTCCTCCCCCGCGACCCAAGCGCTGGTCACGGTCACGGTCTCATTGCCTTGGTCATCCTTGGCCTTGGCTTGAAGCAGGATTTCGCCCGTGGCCTCCGGGGCCAAGGCGCAGAGCAATAAGCCCTGCTCATCGGTGTCGCCTTTGCAAGCACCGTCGATGCGTTTCACTTCGGAGCGGTTGTCGTAGGCGTAAAAGCCGCCGATAAGCCGCTTGCGGTAGGAGTAATAAGTGCGCTGGAACAGTTCCACACTTACCCGCCGTCCGGCGGCAGGTTTACCGGCCAAGTCCAGCGCCACGACCCGGAAGCGCAATTGATCCCGGGAAGCGGCCCAGCCCTCGGTGCGCAGCCCCAGATTGAGCTTGGCGGGCCACAAAGGAATGCGCTGGGTCACGGCTTCCAGTTCGCCATTGGCGTCTTGATATTCCAGTTCGGCGATGAGGTCTTGGGGTTTGGGGCTAACCGGCAAGTCGGTGAGCGTGGCCCGCTGCGCCCCTTGAGCGTCCAGCGTCAGCGCCAACACTTGGCCGGGCTTGTGGGTCGGGGTGGCTTCCTCGTCGGGCGAGTCCGCCTCTTGGGTGACGCCTTCCCGCACCGGATCGCCGCCAAAGTTGTAGTCGGGATACTTCGGGAATTGCACGGCCTTGGCTTCCACCAAGGTCCGCAATTTTACAGGCGCATTCCCCGCCCCGCCGCCGCTCAGATAGGCCACGAACAAATCCAACGGCGCCGAATGCGCATTCACCAGCGGCTCAGCCGGGGGCTGGATCACGGCCTTCATGGTGGGCAGGCGGAATTGTTCCACATGGAACATACCAGACTCGAAGCGCTGACTCTGCTTTTGGTCCAGCATCGCGATGTTGTAAACACCCAGTTTGGCATCCTTGGGGATAGCCCAAGTGGTTTCGGCGATGCCGAGGCCGTCGAATTGGACCGGGAGCTTGTACTGTTGGCCGCTGTCGGCATGAGTGATTTCGATGGCGTCCGGCGCGAACGTTTCCGGCAGGCCGAAGCCTTGCAGTGTGTGGCGGCGCAGGAAGTGCTTCATGCTCACAGTCTCGCCCGCCCGAAACAGCGCCCGGTCCAGCACCGTGTGGGCCAATTCCGGTCCCACGTACTCGGCGGTGCGCAGGTTGAAATCGGTGGGCTGAATGCCCTTGTTCCACGACGACACCGTGAACCCCAGGTCATCGGAGGTGCGGGCGCTGACGAACAGCGGCGCGGGCGTGTCGCTGTAGCAGCCAGAACCGCTATGGGGCGTGCCCAGCACACCGGCACCGATCCGGGCGACGCCGTCCTCGCCGGATTGCCCCTCCCACAAGAGTTTGCCGGAACAGTAATCGCTGACCCGGATCACCGCGCCCTTCACTGGCCCGGCCTGATCCAGCGTCGTCACCCAAATCACCGAGGCTTCCCGCCCCCATTTGAAATGCACGGCCAGATTGCTCACCAGCGCCGCCGTCGCCACGTAGCGCGGCTTGTTCTCGCCCAACAGCGAAGCGCCCAGCTTGGGGCTCGCCAGTTCCACCACATAGAAGCCGGATTTCTCCAGCGGAATACCCACGACCTCGAACTCCTTCTCGCCCAATGGCTTGGGCAAAGTGATTGGCTCCGGCTTATCATCCGCGCCGAATACGGATTCCGAACCCGTGGCTTCCCTCCAGATCGATTTGCCATCCGGCCCGCCCTCGACCCACTCGCCCCGTAGGCTACCGGCTTCCCTCACCCGTTCGATCCAATGGGCGATTTCCCCATCGCTTTGATCCAGCCGCTTCACCTGACCGGGAACGCCGTTCTGCGCTTCCACCACGATCCGCCGTCCGGCCACGGCGGACTCCAGATTGCGCAACGTCACCGGCAGAATGCCGCCCGCCTCCCGCTCGATGATGCCGAAATCGCCGGAGAACTTGGCGAGCGGCGGGTATTCGTCCGTGGCCGTGGGCAAGGGGAAACGGGCGGCGTTTTCCAGCGGACGCCCGGCGTCGTCCCGGAAGTCCGCTGGCAGTTCAACCTTGAGTCGCGCCTTCTCGGGGAATGGCCCACGCAATTGCACCTCGTCCGCATAGGGTGTTTTCGCCGCGTCGATGGGATCGGCGGGATAGGCTTTGCCAGCGCCATCGACGATTCGTACCCGCATCAGGTCTTCCGCCTTGACCGGGGCGCTGAACGACAATTGCATGGGCAGCATGGGCAAACAGGCCGCCTGGGCATTGACGCGCTGGCATTGGAGCCGGGCAGTGAAATTGGGGCGGGTTTTGAAATTCAACACGTGATCCTGCACCGTCGCCACGCCGCTGTCGGCCCGGATGCCCGCCTCCCAGATCAATCGCACTTCGGTGTCAGGCGGCAGGGCGCGGCGGCATTGCAACACCACCAGCAAGGACTCGGCTTTTTGCAAAGCATCATCTTTGACCCGGGCCAGCAATTCCTCGCCGTCTTTCCACAACAGGCCGTAATAGGCATAACCAAGCTCTCGACGCTGAGCGAGGATGTCCTCCCGTTCTTTGCCGCTCAAGATGTCCACGTCCACCTGCTCGGATAAGCCGGTGATCTCGCACCGGGCATGGACGCGGATGGATTCGGGATTGGCCGGAGCGTCCAAGGCCAGCACGAACGCTTGCCGCTCGTCGATGCGGGTGGCGCCCTCCTCGGGCAAGGATGCACGGATGGCTGGCCCGCCGGTGTCGAAAGCGAAGTCCGTTGCCCCGGCCAGCGGCCTGCCAGCCAGGGAATGAAGTCCGGGCTTCAGCTTGAAACGGCAAACCAGTCCGGCGGGCAAATCCTGCTCAAAGTCGTAAACCCAGTTGCGGGTATCGGCCCAGCGACCCGCCCCCTTCCCAGGGCAATCCACTTCGAACGGTGCGGGCAGGCGTGGATCGCCCAAGGCGACCATGGCTTCGGTGAACCGGGCCGTCACTTGGCGCACGCCCTTCACTGTGCCTTGCGGGGAGAAGGCTTCGACGCGGGTCCGGGGCACTTTGGCCTCGTCCGCGAAAACCTGACCGATGACGAACAGCAGGAGCAACAAAGTGCGCAGCATGGTGGATGCCCTCTTGTGGGGTTTTAAGGCGAGGGAGGATTCTGGAAGAAATAGTATGGAGGCTTCCCCATAGGGGGCAACGCCATTAGAGCATTTTCATTTTGGGTTTGCGGCGTTCACATAGGCCGACTCGGCTTGCGAAACCGAGTCGGCCTTCCCGCTGCCGTACACCCATGTTGAAAACGCTCTAAACATCGAGTCTAGGGAATGCGCGGGCGAGAAAAGCCCAGCGGGCGGAGCGGCTCGCTGCACGGCAAAAATCAAGCCGGTTTCGATGTGAATATTCACCAAAAATAACGGCACAGGTTCACATCGCCTAGCATGAATATTTCGTAGATTCTCGCCACCGGAATTCATCTTCGTTAACGTCAGTGGGGTTGAATTCCCACCGCGCACGGTGGCCCGGTCCATCCGGCACCATTGCTTTCGACGAAATATTGAACGGCGAACCCCCATGAAACCCGAGAGCTATGCTTACGCGAACAATGGCCCGGGCCGACCGAAATTCTTTGAGCCACGGCTGGTCTGCATCGAAACTCCAGGATTTTCGGGAACGGGCTATGTCAGCCTGCCGTCCGAACAACTGGCGCGGAGTCGGTGGCTAGACGGGAATGTGCTCTTGGAATGGGTGCTGGAAGGCGCGGTCCAGGTCATGCGGGCCGTGTTGGCGTCCGATGGGTATCAGCAAGGCTCGCCACTGCGCGGTTCCGCCCTCTCGCTCATGGAGTTCGAGGATTTGAAATTCGGAAGCGCGCTAGATGCCAATGGGGAAATCCAATTCGTAGTTAAAGTCCAGATACGCTCTCGGAAGACCTCGCGGGGCGTGTTCTCGGCCTATCAAGGAACCGCCCTGATCGCCGCTGGCACGCTCATCGCGAAAGAAGGATGAGCCTCAGCGCATTGCCGACAGGCCCGTGCTTCGCATCGTAACGGCCATCCGCCGCTTGCCAGACCGGATTGCTCTGAACGCCTGCTCGGCACGGCCTTAAAGCGCCACGGAAAAGCCTAACCCGAACATGGTATAGTCCGGCCCGTATCTCACCCCCCGCCCCCTGGTGAATCAGCCGCCGGATTGGCTGAATCGAACAATCCATCATCACGATACTCCGCCCCCGCTCCGGCTCCCCAGCCCTGTGGACGGTTATCGGCTCTGCCGGAATCTCGCCGTAACCCCAAAATCCGAGGAAGTTTCGAATGCTGTCCTACCCAAACATCGACCCCGTTGCCATCGCTATCGGCCCATTAAAAATTCATTGGTATGGGCTGATGTATGTCATCGGCATCGGCTCGGCGTGGTTCCTCGCCCGACAAAGGGCGAAGCAGCCTGGGTTTCCCTGGACCGTCGAGCAAATCGAGGATTTGATTTTCTACACGGCCTTAGGGCTGGTCATCGGTGGTCGGCTGGGCTACATCTTGTTTTATAACTTGCCCGCCGTGTTGGAAGACCCGCTGATCTTGTTCCGTGTCTGGGAAGGAGGCATGGCCTTCCACGGCGGCTTGCTGGGGGCGCTGGTCGGCATGTGGCTGTTCGCCCGGCGGGTTGGGAGTCGGCTTTTCGAAGTGACCGATTTTATTGCGCCCTATGTCCCCATCGGGCTGTTCGCCGGGCGGATCGGGAATTTCATCAACGGGGAATTGTGGGGCAAGCCCACCGACGCGCCCTGGGCGGTGATCTTTCCGGGGGCGGGCATTGAGCCGCGTCACCCGTCCCAGCTTTACGAGGCTTTCCTGGAAGGCGTCGTGCTATTCCTCATCCTGCACTGGTTCCGCCGCCAATCGCCGCCGTGCCGCGCCGTGAGCGGAATGTTTCTGCTGTGCTATGGCTTCTTCCGCTTCGCCGTGGAATTCGTTCGGCTGCCCGACGCCCATATCGGCTACCTCGCCTTCGGCTGGCTGACCATGGGTCAGGTGCTTACATTCCCTATGATTATCTTTGGCGCTTATTTGATCGGTTGGGCTTATTGGTGCCACCGTTCAAGCTCACCCGTCTTGAATTAAAAGTGAAGCCTCGCCCGTGGGGGCGGTTTTCAACCGCGAAAGGCACCGAGAATCGCGGTTAGAAACCGCTCCCACAAAAGATGGGCTTGCGGGGCTTAATCCATTTCCCCGCAGGAGCCAAAGGCTTTGCCGCCCGCTGAGCGAAACCGAAGCGAACGGCTTCACAGCCAATCCTTGGCCTTCTTCCGCACCTGCTCGTAAAGCGCGTCCATCACTTCCACAAAGGACTCGTCCTTGTCCCAGAAGCGCGGGTAATCGCCGCCCTTGCGGATGAGAATGCCGGGAACCGCCGCTGGCTGCGGCGGCTCGACGCCCGGCGGCAAACGCTTGGCGCCACGCCAGAAATCCCTGGGCGAGATGGCGGTGGGCGATTCCGCGGGTTCCGGGCGGGTGAAATAGGACTGGGCCGGACGCAATTCGCCCGCCTCTTCCGTCAACGCGGCGGCCAGGGCCGAACCCAGCGGCGTGGCCTTGAGCCGCCGCACCAAATCCCCGTGGGATAGCCCGCGCAGTTCGAACAGCAAGAATGGGTCCTGGTCCAGCCGCGCCGCCAGCAGGTAATAAAGCCCCGCGACATGCTTACAGGGATTTTCCTGATCCGGGCAGGTGCAGCGGGCACGAATATCCTTCCGGCTACTGGGCAGAAGACTGAGGCCGAGTTCCGCCAGGGGCTTCTCGATCTCGTCCGGCATCTCATTGAACAACAGCCGGGACAGGAAGCCCGCCCGCTCGCCAATATGCCCGATGGCCTCGGCCCAGGCGGAGTCCGGGATGGGGACGAACTCGATGGACGTCTCGTACACCGGCTCCTCGAAAACGCCGTAGTAAGGACTCACCTTGCCCCGGATGCTCGCCTCGACCCGGTTGCCCCGCACCTCCCAGCGGGTAATGCGATGCCCGCCAACATATTGCCGACCCCGCGCCAGCCGCCCTATTTCAGTGAATGATTCCAGCCCTTCGATGAAGCGACGGCCCCACCAGGTTTTGCCAAGCTTGCTCATCGGCCCCAGCGCAACGCCGCCGTATGCACGGGCGAATCCCAATGCTGGCGGATTTCCTCATCCAGCAAGCAAACCGTGATGGAAGCCCCGGCCATTTCCAGGGAGGTGACGTAGTTGCCGACCAGCGAGCGAGTCACATTCACGCCCCGTTCTTTCAACAGCCGGGCCGCTGTGCAGTAGAGCAAATAAAGCTCCATCAAGGGCGTGCCGCCGAAGCCGTTGACCAGCAACAGCGCTTCGCTGCCGCTCTCGGGCTTCAGGTCTTCCAACATAGCCGCCACCAAGTCGGCGGCGAGGGCATCGGCGGGCCGCATGGCCTCGCGACGTCGGCCCGGTTCGCCGTGGAT
>NZ_JBTEKS010000043.1:0-18583 GCF_054333355.1 Methylomagnum sp.
ATAGATGGCGGCGGCTGCCTGGCCAGATAAGGTTGGATTGCGGAAGGCGGACTGGAAGATGGATTCTATTTCAGATGGAGAAAACCGGCATTGGCCATCCATCCGGCATTCGCTGAGGCTAATCAACATAGAGGCACCGTCCGGCGCGAAAGGCCCCCGCTCCAAGCGTTGTCGGAGTGAGGCCAGCACATCTAAATTAAGCGGCTTTCCCATTGCAAAATCCAAACGAATTATCGCACTCAATCCGGTAATGCTACTTTTTTGTAGCATAGCCGATCGCTCAAAATAATAATGCGCTTGCTCGTAATATTTCTCTTTGGCCGTATCTTCATTCGCCATCATTAATACCCACACTGTCCGCCCAGCTTCATAATTAGCGCGGGAAGAATCTGGATGATGGGCCGCCTCAATTAAGCCATGCTCCATCCAATTCCCCCAATAGGAGGCTCGTACCGCTGTGGTTAATCCTAATAACGAAATAAACAGTACAGCAAGAACATATCGTAATCGAAAGCTCTCGGTTAATAAAAGTGGATGCAGTAGATAATAAAAAATGATGAGCAGGATGCCATAAATGGGAAAGTAGTTACGGTGTTCATGAGCCAACTCTAACGGAAAAATACTGGATTCCAAGCTATGTCCGACCAAGAATAACAACAATCCCAGCGAGAGAATTGGGGCACGCTTGCGGGCAATAAAGGCGATAGCTAGGAGAGAAGCAACCCCCACAACAGCAATTAATGTACTATGAGGCTCAAAGAAACCTTGAGAAATAGAAATATCATCGTGATACATTCCCAGCTTTGAATTATTAGGAAATACTATCATCCATAAATAAAACCATATAATACGCGCCTCGGTCATAAGCCGCTCTGGAAGCGTGAAATCTCTGATGAGATAGCCACCAGTGACCCACTCTGGTTGAGTGATAACGAGCATCAAAAAACCCAAGGCGGGTATCGCCACCGTGATTCCGAATAGACAAAACAAAAACCGGCGGGAAAAACTATCAGCCGCTTTAAAATCAAATAGAACCCATTCGATGGCGAACAAAAATAACGGCAGCAAGGCACCAATTTCTTTACTCAATAACGAGAGCGGCATAAATATTAGCAAGCCGACCACTATCTGTGCGATGCCAGCTTTGCCATCGAATAAGCGCTGTCTTCCCCGAATATAAAAGATTAACCCGCCCAACGTGAATAAAGTTGCTAGGCTAGTCATGCGCTGCACGACATATAAGACGCTAGTCAGATTAAGCGGATGCAGTAGCCAAGCCATGCAGAGTATTAGACTTAGCCATTGAATATGTGACTGGGAGAGTTCTGGTAGCCGATGCGTTTGGTAGGCTTGGAGCAATGAGCGAGTAAGAAAAAATATCCCTAACCCATTAAAAAGGTGTATCACTAAGTTGGTGAGCTTGAAGTAAAACGGATTAAGCCCAGCAAAATAATAATTAATTGCGAAGCTTAGCATCGCCACAGGCCGTCCTAATGGGCCACTAAACCCAGAGAGCAGCACATTCCGAATGTGTTCTATATCTAACTGGGTAATGGCGACACGGTTGTTCTGCAATATATTTAAGGTATCGTCAAACTGAAAATCCCCCGAAAGTCCAGAATAATAAACCAGAACAGTAATCACTAAACCCAATGCCAGCACGTAATATTGGGCCTTACCTAAATATGGTGCTTTAGCGGTATTCATCAACAATTTATCGACATTCGCTAGGCCGATATTTGCTCACTAGCGTGCCCGTTTTGCAGCTCCATCTTACGCTGCCTGTCGTGGTAGTGGGCGCAAGAATTATTGTCATAGAGGCCAATCTTATTTCAGAGTTATTATAGGTAACCTTGATAGTTCCGTTAGCACCTATTTCAACAGACTCTGTGTAACGGCCCACGATACTGGCAGAATTTGGTAGGCCCGCCATGGCATTGGTAATGGGCAAGTTAGATTTCGATGAATAATAGTCAGCCACAGCTTGCTTGGCTGGAGCGGTTAAGTCCAACCCTTCCTTAACTTTTGAACGGACGCTGTATTCTTCAAAAGTTAGCATGGCTAACGAACTCAGGATAGCGACTATCGAGAGTGCTAACATAAGCTCGATCAGGTTAAAGCCTCGCTGGGCATTGATTTTGTTCATCTGAACGCTCATCGCCACAGTAACCTTTGCATTGCGAAATAATAATTCATGGGGTCTCAAACAAAAGGCCGCGTTATATTGCGGCCTTTTGTGTCGGGCTTAGCTTAACTAATTAAGCTATTAGGAGCGGCATTCAGCAGGCCGATACTTGGCTTCAAGCGTACCGTTTTTGCAGTTCCACATCACGCTGCCCACCGTGGTGGCAGGCGTCAGCAGGATCGTCTTGCCGTTCAGTTTCGATTCTGCGGCGTTATAGGTAATCGTAATAATGCCACGACCTGCGGTGCCCACATCGACGGAGGTCACATAGGTGCCAACAATACTAGCAGCAGCAGGCAAACCCGCCGAAACATTCGAGGGAGGCAATAAAGTTTTCGAAGACCAGTAATCACCCACGGACTGCTTAGCGGGGGCGGACAGGTCCAGACCTTCCTTCACCTTCGCACGCACCGCGTAATCCTGATAAGCGGGAACAGCGATGGCTGACAAAATACCGATGATCGCGACCACGATCATCAACTCGATCAGGGTGAAGCCCTGTTGTTTTTTGGAAAACGTTTTCATGGCGAACTCCATGGAGGTTTTGTTAATTGAACGGATGTAAGCGGTCAAGCTGCGCGCTTTAGGCCGCGTCGATTGGATAACAGCATGAAGAGTGCCAACTCACGAAGCCTTACATTTAGGCGCATTCCCCCGGTGGCTCGGTCATGAACGATCCGCATTCCGTCAATAGGTGACAAATTCCGTCACTCCTTTACCGGCCTTTTCTCCAGCTTCCGCTGCAAGGTTCGACGGTGCATTCCCAAGGCGCGGGCGGCGGCGGAGATATTGCCGCCATGCTCGACCAAGACCTTTTGCAGATGCTCCCATTCCAGCCGCCGAACCGACAACGGCTTTTCCTTGATTTCCACGGAGTCGTCACCTTCGTCCTTGTGCAAGGCCGCGACGATCTCATCGGCGTCGGCGGGCTTGGTCAGGTATTGAATCGCGCCCAGCTTGATCGCCTCGACCGCCGTGGCGATGCTGGCGAAGCCGGTCAGCATCACGATCCGTGTATTGGCGTCGAGTTCGTGCAGCTTTCTCACCAGCACCAACCCGGAATCATGCCCAATTCGAAGATCGACCACCGCGTATTCCGGCTCAATCTCCTCCGCCAGCGTCACGCCACTCTCCACATCGGTGGCCGCGTGAACCTCGAATCCGCGCTTCGCCAACGCCTGCTTAAGCACCCCACAAAACGTCGGATCATCATCCACAAGCAGCAGAACCGGGTGAGGCGTGAGGGCGATCATCGTGTCTTCCATGCTCATAACTCCTAATGAGAGGCCAGTAAAACAATTTTCGTACAGGTTCCGCCTTCAGGGCGGGGAATCATCTCGATCCGGCCGCCAAGGCGTTCTATCGTGGCGAAAGCGAGGAACAGGCCCACCCCAAGTCCCTGCTCCTTGGTTGAAACCGGCGTCTTCCCCAGTTGCTTGGAAATGGCCGGCGCGATGCCCGGCCCCGAATCCAGGATGCGGAGCGTGATGGCGCCCTCGATATCCCACTGCGCATGAAGCTCAATCCCTTGGGGGGAGACTTCCGCCGCGTTATTTAAGATGTTAATCAAGGCATGGGAGAGTGTTTGTTCGGCCAAAATGGACGGCGCGGGCGGCGGCCCGGATTTTTGATACTCAAGGATGGATTTTCGCCGCTGCCTTCGCCAGCTCTCGACCGTGGCGTCCAAGAAAGCCGTCAAGGGCATGATATGTCCCGACTCAGCGCGAATTTCCCCGGCGGTGGCCGACATCACCGATAGCGCTTTTTTACAACGGGCCACCTGCTCGCGGAGAATTCTCATTTTTTCAAGCAACTCGCCATTATTGGCACACTCACACTCACTCTCTATCTCGTGGATTAATATCGCCATGGTGCCCAAAGGCGTTCCCATTTCATGGGCGGCACCCGCGGCCAGCGTTCCTAGAGCAACGACCCGCTCGCTACGCAAGCTTTGCTCTCTTGCCTCCGCCAATCGCCGTTCGTGTCCCCTTAGGGTATTGGCCATTTCAACGACGAAATACGCCACCAATACCGCGCTGAATACAAATCCAAACCACATTCCAAACACATGCAATTCAAGGTCATTCCCTTGCATCATGGCGGCGTGAACCATATGAGGCGAATCCCCTTGAAGGGTCATGGGCCGCATATCTGGCAAAGGCTCATAGAACCCCATGAGAAGGGTATAACACCCCGATGTGAAGATCACCATGTACCACGTATATTCCTGGGGTAATACTGTGGCCGCGATAATAAGTGGCAACAGAAAAAACCAGGCAATCGGATTGGTGGCACCGCCGGTAAAATACAGAATTGCGGTAATGGCTAGCACATCGAAGGACAACTGAATAAATAACTCAATCTCAGCAATTGGCTCATTGGAGCCAAGCCGCAGCCATGTCCACCAGTTAAACGCGGCCAAAAAAGTCAAAATACCCCATAAAGGCACTTCACGGAGCGGAATATCCAACCCGTAAAGGCTAATTAATATAGCCAGCGCCTCTCCACAAATCATAAGATTTCGCAACACGAACAGCCATCGTAGATTCTGGCGGGAATCGGTTGCCGGAATAATTGGGGTTGGTATGCTCATTAATAATATTTAACTTGATCTTTGATATTTGAATTTTAAACTAGCCTGATAATCCAGCGCCTCGGCCACTCGCCATCCTCCACAAGCGATGCCCCCTAACTACCCAATCTCGACATCCACCGCCGGGCAAACAACACCCAAGCCACCCAGACCACAATATCCCTCGGGGTTTTTGGCCAAATATTGCTGATGGTATGGCTCGGCATGGTAAAACATTCCAGCCTCGGTAATCTCCGTGGTGATTACCCCAGTTTTTCCCGCCTTCGACAAAGCCGCTTGGTAAGCCCGCGCTGAGGTCTCGGCCAAACTTTTTTGCTGTTCGGTATAGGCATAAATAGTGGATCGGTATTGGGTTCCGACATCATTACCCTGCCTCATTCCCTGCGTGGGATTATGGGCCTCCCAGAAATATTTCAGCAATTCAGTATATGGAATCATGGAGGGATCAAAAATCACGCGCACCACTTCGGCATGACCCGTCAGACCGCCACACACCTCGTCATACGTAGGATTTCTAGTATATCCTCCCGTATATCCAACCGCCGTGACATATACCCCCTTGATCCGCCAGAAATATCGTTCCGCCCCCCAGAAACAGCCCATGCCAAACATCGCCATCTCCATTCCTTCTGGATAGGGCGGCTGCATTGGGTGGCCAGTCACATAATGGAACTCCGGGACAGGCATACCGGTAGTGCGGCCCGGCAAAGCCCGAGAGGGTTCAGGTAAGACAGGTTTCTTTCCGAATATCATCTTCTTCTCCCGCATTGGCTTCCATTTGGCAAGTAGGCTGTATTTTATCGAACTATCGAATTGAAATCGGTGGCGCTCGTTACCAGCGCTTCTATAATGCCGACTTCGCTTTTATCAACTATTAACAATGAACGAATTCGACCATTTACAACGCTTTCTGTTCGAAGACATAGGCATTCGTGGAGCCTTGGTTCGCCTCGACTCCAGTTGGTTATCCATTCAAGCAAATCACGCCTACCCATCGGTTGTACGCTCTCAGCTTGGGCAAGCACTGGCCGCCGCCACGCTGCTTTCCGCCACCATCAAGTTCAAAGGCTCGCTGATTCTGCAAACACAAAGTCCTGGCCCGCTAAGCACCTTGGTCGCTCAAGCCACGCACGAACGAACCATTCGCGGCTTGGCCCATTGGAACGGCGAGTTATCCGGGAACACTTTGCGGGAGATTTATGGCGATGGCAATCTGGCGTTGACCATCCTGAACGAAGGCAGCGAGCCTTATCAGGGAATCGTCGCCCTCGAAGGCAACAATTTGGCCGAGGCACTGCAAACCTATTTTCAACTTTCTGAACAATTGGCGACACGTCTATGGCTTACAGCCAACGAGGAACGGGCCGCCGGGCTGCTCATCCAGGAATTGCCCTCGAACCGCAAGAATCCTCACGACTGGGATCGGGTCACTTGCTTGGCGGACACACTAACCCATTCGGAGTTGGCAAGCCTGCCCGCCGGGGACTTGCTGTACCGCCTTTTCAATGAAGAAAAGGTCCGGATTTTTGAAGCCGAACCCATTCTCTTTAAATGCGGTTGTTCCAAGGAACGAATTGAAGGGCTAATTTTGAATTTAGGGCAGGCGCAAGCCGCGTCAATCCTCAATGAACGGGAAGTTATTGAAATTGACTGCGAGTTTTGCAACCGCCATTACCGCTTTGATCGGGTTGACGTGGGCGCTTTATTTGAGGGTGCCATTAAGCTGCCGCCCATATTGAGTAAACAATAATCGCCCCCGCCAGTCTTGCCGTGGGGTTTTCAAAAACAAAGGGCGTTTCCCTGTTCAGGGAAACGCCCTTTTCAATCGGCTTCTACTGAGTTTTCGCTTTACAGCCAGTAGACAAAAATGAACAGGCCCAGCCAAACCACGTCAACGAAGTGCCAGTACCATGCTGCCGCCTCAAAAGCGAAATGGTGTTCCGGGCTAAAATGGCCCTTGGCGCTACGCAGCAAAACAACGGTGAGCATGATGGCACCGATGCTGACGTGAAGACCATGGAAGCCGGTTAGCATGAAGAAGGTTGAACCGTAAATGCCCGTGCCGAGGGTCAGGCCCATTTCGGTGTATGCCTCGTGATATTCGAAGCCCTGCAAAACCACGAACAAAAAGCCCAGTCCAACCGTGGCGGTCAGCCATTTGATTAGCTTTTGGCGGTCGCCGGCCAGCAATCCCCAATGGGCCAGAGTGACGGTCAGGCCACTGGTCAGCAGGACCAAGGTGTTTATCGCCGGAACGCCCCACGCGCCCATGGGTTCGAATTCGCCATCAACACCGCCAACATGACCAGGTCCGTTGGTGGGCCAAACATTTTCAAACGAACTCCATAGTTGGGCATGGGTATCTATGCCCAACGCCGAACCTTCGCCACTCATCCACGGGAGCGCGTAATTGCGGGTGTAATAAAGGGCACCGAAAAACGCCGCGAAGAAGAACACTTCGGAGGTAATAAACCAGATCATCCCCATGCGGAAAGAAACATCCACTTGGTGATTATAAATACCGGACACACTTTCCCGTATCACAGTACCAAACCAGCCATACAACATATAAATCAGAATGGCCCCGCCCAGCCACATCATCGGGGCGCCAATCGAGGAGCCATTCAGAAAATTCGAGAAACCCGCGAGTAGCGTGAACAAGCCGATTGATCCCAGGATTGGGTGACTCGCCTTGTGCGGTAAGTAATATTCGCTCTTGATTGCCATGGTATGCCCCTGCTCTGTGAACGTTGATCTTGCCTTAATTTTGCTTCTTGTCTGTAATATCGAAGAAAGTGTAGGAAAGCGTAATGTCTTTTACATTATCTGGTAAAGCCGGGTTTATCACGAATCTGACCGGCATTTCCCGTTGCTTATGCGGCTCGAATTCCTGCTCCGAAAAACAAAAGCATTGGGTTTTCTTTAGGTATTGGGTAGCCCAACCCGGCGCAATACTAGGTATGGCCCGTCCAACCATTTTGCGGTCGGTTTGATTCTCCCCAAAAAACTTCACTGTGTAATATTGGCCCGGGTGAATTTTCATCTTGGGCTTTTCCGCCCGGAATGCCAGAGGCATACCCTGGTTCAGGGTGGTCACGAACTCAATGGTAATCTCCCGTGCCTCGTCCACCTTGTAATCGGCTTCAGCCACGGCCTCGGTTTTCACCTTGCCGTTCAAGCCAGTGAGTTCGCAAAAAACATCATACAGTGGAACCAAGGCGAATCCGAAGCCGAACATCGCCACCACCACCAGCGCCATCGGCCATATCAACCGTGCGTTTGACCTAGCTTTCTTTGGATTATCCACTTAATGGCTTAGCGTAGAAATAACGTGAAGTATCGAATAAATGTACAAGCCCACGGCAGCCGCCGCAATCAAAACCGCCAATAATATATTTTTTTTACGAATATCCATGTCGCTCGATGCGCCCCCGCCCGCTAGCCTGCGGACGGGGATCGCCAATCCTCATTACTTGATTTCAGGTGCCGTTTCCCAAGTGTGGTATGGGGGCGGGGACGGCAGATTCCACTCCAAGCCGTGATCTGTCGCACCTTCCCACACTTCACCGCTCACCCTTTCACCTTCGCCACGGATGGCCTTAATCACTACGTAGCAAAGAATGAGCTGGGAGAAACCGAAAATGAAGGCACCCACGCTGGACCACGCGTTGAACTCGGCGAATTGCAGCGCATAGTCAGGGATACGGCGCGGCATACCGGCCAGCCCTAAGAAATGCTGAGGGAAGAAGCATAGGTTGACGGAAATGACGGTCAGCCAGAAGTGCAGCTTGCCCAGACGCTCGTCATACATGACGCCAGTCCATTTCGGCAGCCAGTAATAGACGGCTGCGATAATGGCGAATACCGCTCCAGTCACCAGCGTATAGTGGAAATGCGCCACGATGAAATAGGTGTCGTGGTACTGAAGGTCCGCCGGGGAAATGGACATCATCAGCCCCGTCAAGCCACCCATGGTGAACAACGCTACGAAAGCGATGGCCCACAGCATCGGGGTTTCAAAGGTCATCGCACCTTCCCACATGGTCGCAAGCCAGTTGAACACCTTCACGCCCGTGGGGACGGCGATCAACATGGTGGCGTAGGTGAAGAAAAGCTCGCCTTCAATGGGCATACCGACAGTGTACTGGTGGTGCGCCCAAACGATGAACGACAGGAAGCCGATGGATCCCGTGGCGTAGACCATTGAGCTATAGCCGAACAGGGGCTTGCGGGCGAAGGTCGGGATGATTTGGGAAACCACGCCGAAGGACGGCAGAATCAGCACGTACACTTCCGGGTGGCCAAAGAACCAGAACAAGTGCTGATACAGGACAGGGTCGCCGCCGCCCGCCGCGTTGAAGAAGCTGGTGCCAAAGAACTTGTCGGTCAGCAGCATGGTCACGGCACCCGCGAATACCGGCATGATCGCGACCAGCAGGAAGGCGGTAATCAGCCAAGTCCATACGAACAGCGGCATCTTCATCAGGGTCATGCCTGGTGCCCGCATATTCAATATGGTGACGATGATGTTGATGGCCGCCAAAATCGAGGAAACACCCAGGATGTGAACCGTGAAAATGGTGAAGGGCAGCGCGGCGCCAGTCTGCAAGACCAGGGGCGGATACAACGTCCAACCGGCGGCGGCGGCACCACCGTCCATGAACAAGGTGCTGACCAGCATGATTGCGGCGAAAGGCAGCAACCAGTAGCTCCAGTTGTTCAAGCGGGGCAGGGCCATATCGGGCGCACCGATCATCATCGGAATCATCCAATTGGCCAGCCCGGCGAAAGCCGGCATGACCGCGCCGAACACCATGATCAGCGCATGGAGGGTGGTCATTGAGTTGAAGAACGTCGGGTCAACGAATTGCAGGCCCGGCTGGAATAATTCGGCCCGGATTATTAAGGCCATAGCACCGCCAACCATGAACATGGCCAGCGAGGTAATCAGGTATAAGGTTCCGATGTCCTTATGGTTGGTGGTGAACACCCATCTCAACAACCCCTTGGCGGGACCATGGTGGTCGTCGTGGTGGTCGTCGTGAGTAGCCGCTGTTGCTGACATAGCGTTTGACCTCGTCACAATGTTGATCGGTTAATTCTTAGCTGGCACTTCGGCGGGCTGAACCATGTCGCCCTTGCTGTTGCCCAAGCCGTTCCTCTGGAAGGTCACCACAGCGGCGATTTCAGCGGGGGTCAGCGTGGACTCAAAGGCGGGCATCATCTGGCCCTTGCCCTTCAACACCACCTTAACATGCTCGCCAATGGGTCCGTTGGCGGACGGGCTGTTGGTGATCGCCGGGAAAGTGCCCGGAATGCCTTCGCCACTGGCCTGATGGCAGCTCGCGCAATTGGCGTTATAGACTTCCTTGCCCTTGGCGATGAGTTCATCCTTGCTGAAAGTCTTGACCGTTTCAGCCTTGGCTTGCTCTTTAACCGCCGCACCGTTGCTCTTCTGCTCGGCCAACCACTGGTTGTATTCTGCTTCCGGCTTGGCAATCACGACGATGGGCATGAAGCCATGGTCCCGACCGCACAACTCGGTGCATTGGCCGCGATAAGTACCGGGCTTCTCCACCTTAACCCACCTATCGGTCACGAAACCGGGAATGGTGTCCATCTTCCAGCCGAAATCAGGCACCCACCAAGAGTGGATTACATCGGCCCCCGTGAACAGGAAGCGAATCTTTTTGTTGACCGGAATCACCAAGGGATGATCCACATTCAGAAGATAATTATCGACCTTGGCCGGGTTCAGATCGGAACCCAACTGGCGGGCCTCGTTGCTTTTGGCGTCGAGAGTGCTGAAGAAATCAATGCCGTCATCAAGATATTCGTACCGCCACTTCCATTGATAGCCCGTAACTTTAATGGTCATGGACACTGGCTCGGCGGTCTTGTCCAAGTCGTAGATATTGAGCATGACCCTGGTGGCGGGGACGGCCATGACCAACAGAATCAGGAAGGGAATGATCGTCCAAACGATTTCCAGCTTGGTGTTCTCGTGGAATCGAGCGGGCACCACGCCCTTGGACTTGCGATGGTGAACAATGGAGTAAACCATGACGCCATACACAAGGACGCCGATGACCACGCAAATCCACATGATAGTCATATGCAAATCGTGGACGTCGCGGCTGAGTTCAGTGACGCCTTCCGTCAGATTGAGTGTGTAGTCGGCGTACGCATTGCTGCCTAGCATCAACCCCAAAACTGCAAACAGTTCTTTTAATTTCTTCACGGAGCCCTCTCCTCAATCGTAAAGGTAATACCTAACTCGAATTAACTTGCTTTAATCAAAATCTGTTGCAATTCGCGGGCTAGCGCTTCGCGCTCCGACTCCGCCAAGAAATGCCCAATCTCGATTTGTTTTCCATGCAGCCGGAAGGACAAGCGGCTGGGATAGCCCTTAATCTGCGGCTTAATCCAGTCCAGCGACATCCAAGCCCGCTGGAATCGATAGGTCTGCTCTGGTCGATCCCGGCCTCTTTCCAAGACCACCGCCGCCTCGGTGATGGTGATGACCTCGCGAACCTTGCAAGATTTGAAACTGAGCTTGAAGCAAACCGCCAAAAGGAGCCATTCCGCCCCAGAAAATGGCAACACCAGCCACAAACCCAGCATCGCGAACCCGACCGCGATGCAAGCCATCACCAGGGCGACCACAACCAATAAAAGCCATACCTGTCGCTCAGTCAGCGAGGCGTTGGGTCTCAGGATAATGCGTCTATCGCCGGTTATCACGTCCTGTTCTGACTCAACCATATCAATCAATTCCCGAACCCATGTTTATCCAAGGGACCGGAGCCAGCTGATCCGGCTTCGAATCTGAACGGCCAAAATACACACAACAGACGTGCGTGATTTCCCACCCAATCGGTGGGTCTTTTTTGGCGAGGCTTAATTCCACAGAATGTAACTTAAGGCGCTAGCACACGCAAGATTTCATCCGCTTCGTGCGGCGCGAACCCATCCTTCGCGCATTGGCACGACGATTCGAAATATGGTAAGCGCACCAGCGGTGCCAAACCCAGAGCCAAATCAATAGTCTGGATGTTTTCGGCGGCGTATGGGAAATCACGCGCCACATGGTTGGCAATCCAGCCAGCGAATCGGACGCCCGAAGCCCTCATTGATTCATAAGTCAGCAAGGCATGGTTGAGGCAGCCTAACCGCAGCCCCACCACTAGAATCACTGGCAGGTCCAAAGCCACGGCGAGATCCGCCACCCGTTCCCGTCGGTTCAGCGGAGCCTGCCAACCGCCCACGCCTTCGACCAGCACGCAATCGGCGGATTGCCGCAGATCATCGAAGATTTGGACAATTCGCGCCAAGTCGATGCTTTCCCCGGCCAGCTCAGCCGCGATGTGCGGGGAGACTGGCGGCTCAAACGCGTAAGGGTTGACCTGCCCATAAGGTAGGCGAATCGACGCAGCATCCCGCAAAGCCAAGGCGTCCTCGTTCACCCAGCGGCCCTCGTGCCACACCGCGCCAGTCGCCACGGGCTTCATGCCCACCACGCTCAATCCCTGGCTTTGCAAGGCCCGCATCAAACACAGTGTTGCCCAAGTCTTGCCCACACCGGTATCGGTGCCGGTGATAAAAAACCCTTTTGCCGTCTTACTCACTCGAATTCTCCGCCTGCCCGGACATATACAACCTCAAACGTAGCCCGAATCCCACCCGTTTCTGTCCCGGCTTTGGCCCCGTAAGCACCAAGCATCTCCCGCAAAGCCCGTTTGCCGGTCAAATGCCGCCGCCGCCCCGCCGTGACGTTGTGGGCGCCCAACCCCTTGAGTTCCCGCATCAACGCGAGAGGGTCGCTGTATTCCAGCATTCGGGTTTCTGCCGCCAGCAACGCTCCGCGAAACCCGGCCTCGTTCAACGCGGCGGCCATGTCTTCAACTGGAGTGAAATCATTGACATGGGAATAGCTATCCACCGCTGCCCAAGCCGCCCGCAACTCGGCAAGCGTGGCCTCGCCGAAGGTACTGAACAGCAAGGCGCCGTCCGGTTTAAGCACGCGGCGAAACTCGCTGAACACGGTTGCAAGGTCCGGGCACCATTGAATCGCGAGATTGGAGAAAACCACATCGACCGACCGATCCGCCAACGGCAGGGCTTCGGCGTCTCCGCACACCCATGACCCACGGTCGGGCGGCGGAAACCGGCGCTTCGCCACGCGGAGCATTCCCTCGGCAAGATCAAGCGCGACCAGATGAGCGGCGGGATAGCGGCTCATTAACTCGGCGGTGAAATAGCCGGTCCCTGCGCCCACATCCACCATCACACCGGGCGACGCCAGCCGTTCCGGCCAGCGCGCCAGCAAGTCATGACCCACCGCCCGCTGCAAACCCGCCACGCCGTCATAGCCAGACGCCGCCGCCGCAAAGGAGCGGCCAATCCAGCGCTTTTCGGGATGGGCGGCAAGCGAACGGTAACTCACCGCGCCTCGCTCCTTCCGACATGATGGCGATGGATAAAATCCAGCACCAAGCCGACGGTTTCGCCCGGATGGGTCGCGAAGGGCAAATGCGCCGCCGTGTCCAACACATGCACCTCGATGCTCGGCACCAACGCCCGCAACGCGGTGCCAACCGCCTTCGGCACCAAGCGGTCATGGGCGCCCAGCACGGCCAGGGTCGGCGCGGCGGAACGGCTCAGCGCATCGCGCAGGTCGGCCTGTTGCAGCACAACCAAACCACCGCGCACGGCGGCGACTTCGGGCGGCTCGAACTCATCCAAGCACGCCTCGATATGTCGGGCCAGGGCGCGGGCGTTCTCCTGGCCGAAGGTTTGCAGCCCGATGAAGCGCTTGAGCGTCTTGAAAAAATCCGTCTCCAGATTGGCCGCGACCTGCGCCAACAAGCCCGCCTCGACACCGGGCCAATCCGGCTCCGCCACGAAGCGCGGGCTACCGGCTAGCAAAGTGAGGCTACGCACCCGGCCCGGAAATCGTTCCGCGACACCGGTTGCCAGCAAAGCCCCCAAGGACCAACCCAACCAATGGGCGCGAGGCGGCGCGGCGTCGGCCAGGGCGGCAACCACGCTATCCAAACAAAAATCCGCCACGTTGCCGCTCAAGCCATGGCCCGGCAGGTCGATCAAGGTCACCCGAACCCGATCCGCCAACCGTTCGGCGAAATCCCGCCACACCCCGCTGTGCATCGCCCAGCCATGCACCAGCACCAGTTCCGGGCCGACACCGAAGCTTTCCGTGTGCAATCCCGGCTGGCGGCGGCTCATGGTGCGCTCCTATTTAAATCGGTCAGCGCTTCTAACAGGCCATCGACCTGCGCCTCGGTATGCGCCGCCGTGAAGGTGATCCGCAGCCGAGCCGTTCCCGCCGGCACGGTGGGCGGTCGAATCGTGCCGACCAAGAATCCAGCATCGAGCAGCCACCGGCCGGCCCGCACAGCCGCCTCGTTGTCGCCCAGCACGATGGGTTGAATGGGCGTGGATGAGTCCATCAGATTTAAACCGAGTTGCTCGGCACCGGCCCGGAACCGGGCGACCAGCCGATTTAGATGCTCGCGCCGCCAAGATTCCGCACGAACCAGCCGCAATGCCACGCGGGTAGCTTCCGCCACGGCGGGCGGCAGGGCCGTCGTATATATATAAGTACGGGCGCGTTGGATCAGGAATTCGATCAAGTCGGCACAGCCCGCCACGAATGCCCCGAAGGTGCCGAACGCCTTGCCCAGCGTCCCCATCAGAATCGGCGTGTCGGCCTGTCCCAATCCGCACTGCGCCAGCGTGCCCCGCCCGTCCGCCGCCAATACGCCCAGTCCGTGGGCATCGTCCACCATCAACCAAGCGTCGTGTTCACGGGCCACCGCCGCCAAATCGGCGAGCGGCGCGACATCGCCATCCATGCTGAACACGCCGTCGGTCGCGATGAGTTTGGTTTGCGAAGAACAATCCGCCATGTCCGTCCGCAACGCCGCCACGTCGGCATGGGCATAACGCTTGAGCCGTGCCCCGGACAATAACGCGCCATCCAACAGCGAGGCGTGATTGAGCCGGTCCTCGAACACCGTATCGCCGCGCCCGGCCAAGGCGGAAATGACGCCCAGATTCGCCATATAGCCAGTGGAAAACAGCAAAGCCCGCTCGCGGCCCGTGAACTCGGCCAATTCCTCTTCCAGCGCGTGATGGGCGCGGCTGTGTCCGCACACCAAATGGGCCGCGCCGGACCCGACGCCATAATGTTCGGCCCCGCGCCGCAACGCCGCCACCACGTCGGGATGATTCGCCAGCCCCAGGTAATCATTCCCAGAGAAATTCACTAAGCGCCGCCCGTCGCACAGGACTTCCGCGCCCTGCGGCGTTTCCAAAATCCGCCGCCGCCGGTACAGCCCTTGCCGCTCAATCTCGGCCAGCCGTTCCCGCAACTGGTCACGCCGCATCAGGCTTAACGCTCCCGAACCGGCCTAAGTCTCGGCCCACAGTCCCGCCATCCGCAGCCCCAGCCGCTGGAACAAACGCCGGTCGCTATCCGCCACCGGGTTGTCGGTGGTCAGCAGCCGTTCGCCGTAGAAAATGGAATTGGCCCCGGCCAGGAAGCACAGCGCCTGCATTTCATCGCTCATATCGGTGCGCCCGGCGGACAGCCGGACCCGTGACTTGGGCAGCATGATCCTGGCGGCGGCGATGGTGCGAACGAACACGAAGGGATCGAGCTTTTCGGCACCCGCCAAGGGCGTGCCCTCGACCTGCACCAGCATATTGATGGGCACGCTTTCCGGGTGCTTAGGCAGGTTCGCCAACTGCACCAGCAGCCCGGCGCGGTCGGCGTCGCCCTCGCCCATGCCGACGATGCCGCCACAGCACACGTTCAGGCCCGCCTCGCGCACCCGTTCCAGGGTATCGAGCCGATCTTGATAGGTGCGGGTGGTGATGATTTCGGAGTAATACTCTTCGGAGGTATCGAGGTTGTGGTTGTAGTAGTCCAACCCGGCCTCTTTCAAGCGCCGCGTCTGGCCGTCGGTCAACATGCCGAGCGTCACGCAGGTTTCCATTCCCAGCGCTTTGACGCCCTCGACCATTTCACAAACTCGCTCGATGTCCCGATCCTTCGGACTGCGCCAAGCCGCGCCCATGCAGAACCGGCCCGCGCCCTGCGCTTTCGCTTGCCGTGCCGCTTGCAGCACATCCTCGACCGGCATTAACGCCTCGCGGGGCAGTCCCGTGTCGTAACGGGCGCTTTGCGGGCAGTAAGCGCAATCCTCGGAGCAAGCGCCAGTCTTGATGCTGAGGAGGCTCGACACCTGGACTTCGTTGGGGTCGAAGTGCGCACGGTGTACCGCCTGCGCCCGGAAAATCAAATCATTGAACGGCAACGCGAACAGGGCTTCGGCCTCGTCGGGACGCCAGTCGTGACGCACGAGACCATCGGCAAGCGCGGGCCGTCCTGTTACATTCGCGGAAGATTGTTGGGCTAGCATCGGGAGAACTCCGGGATGATGAAAGGCTCTTCTGGCGGCTTCACGGCGCTCCGCCGTCAACTCGAACAGATTGCATGGGTGAACAAATGGCCGCGCATTATACAGGATTGGCTGTATCCACCCACTTGCTTGCTGTGCGGCGACCCAGGCGACCGGGGCCGCGACTTGTGCAAGCCTTGCGCCGACTCACTCCCGCGCATCATGACGGCCTGCCCGCGTTGCGCTGTGCCGCTGGCGTCCATCGAATCCCAGCTTTGCGGCCCATGCCAAACAAGACCGCCCGTGTTCGACGCCGCCCACGCGCCGCTTCACTACGAGGAGCCAGTCCGCCACCTCGTCGTGTCGCTCAAGTTCGGTGCCCGCTATCCCAGCGCCCGCTTGCTCGGCGCCTTGCTCGCGGATAGCTTGGCAAGCCGCGCCAATCTCCCGGAAGTCATCATCCCCGTGCCGCTGCACCCCAGCCGCTACCGGAAGCGGGGCTTCAACCAATCCACTGAAATCGCCCGCGTCGTTTCCCGACGGCTGGCGATTCCGCTGGACCTTCACGCCTGCCGCCGCGTCCGCGCCACCACCGCCCAATCCCGACTCACCGCCAGGGAGCGCCGCCGGAATGTCCGCCGGGCCTTCGCCTGTCCGTCCGCCTTGCCCTATCGGCATGTGGCGATTCTCGACGACGTGCTGACCACCGGCATGACGGCCAACGAGGTCGCCAGAACCCTGCGGCGGGCCGGGGTCGAGAAAATCGAGGTCTGGGCCTGCGCGCGGACGGGGCATTGAAAACTGGCCCTAAAGCGGTTTCGGATCGAGTACACGGTAGTGGGAGTGGGCTTCAGCCCACGATCAGACTCGGATGGCGCGGGCTGAAGCCCGCTCCCACGGCTTTGCGGGCTATGTACCAGCCCAAGGCTTGGCGCTAAACTTGACTCTGCCCGGAATGGTCATGGACGCCATCGCCCGGCACCATTCCGCTCATTCGGCACGCCGCCCGCTTAAATCAAGGAAGAACACCATGAAGCCAATCCCCCTATCCGCCCTGCTCGCCCTGCCGGTTTTTCTGACCGCCTGCGCCTACTTCGAATCCAAGCCCGAGCCACTGGACATGAATGTGGCCGTCCTCAAGGCCGAGACCTACGAAACCCAGGAGCAACTGGCCGACTATTACGCCAAAGCCGCCGCCGACCTCAGCCTTCGCGCCAACGACACCCGCTTATTGGGAAACCAGTACGAGGGCAAAACCTATCTCTACGGCCAGGATGGGCGGGATGCGGTCAACCTGTCGGAACGGCTGGCGAACATTTATGAGCGAGCCGCCGCCGAAAACCGCCGGATGGCGGAGATTCATCGGCGGGTGGCGGTCCAGCTTCCCTGCACGCCGGTCGGGCTGTCGGGCAAGGGGGCGCTCATTCCTTGTCACCTGCCGACGGCGGGGAGCGCTTCGGATCGATAGGGCGCTTTCGGCGTTCCCGCGCCGTTCACAGGACTTACGCAGCAATGCCATTGCCCCCGCCGTTCGCCCTGAGGTATCGAAGCTTGTCCTGAGCGGCGTCGAAGGGGGTGAACGGCGGGGCAATTCCCCGTTCATGCTTCGATACCTCAGCACGAACGGGGAGTTGCGTAAGTCCTGTTCAGATAGCCCCTGATTCGCATCGGAACTCCGCCACCACCGGGGCATGGTCCGAAGGCCGTTCCAGGGCGCGGGGTTCCTTGTCGATGCGACAGGCGAGGCAGCTTTCCCGCAATGCGGCGTTGATGAGGACATGGTCGATGCGCAGCCCCAGATTGCGGCGGAAGCCGTTCATGCGGTAATCCCACCAGCTAAAGCTTTTGTCGGCCTGCTCGAAATGCCGGAAGGCGTCGCACAAGCCAATGTCCAACCAGCCCCGGAACGCCTCCCGTTCCGGCGTGCTGCACAGGATTTTGTCCCGCCATGCGTCGGGGTCATGCACATCGCGGTCCTCGGGCGCGATGTTGAAATCGCCCAGCACGACTAAACGCGGATGGCGTTCCGCTTCCAAACGCAGCCAAGCCCCCACCTTCGCCAGCCAATCCAGTTTGTAGGCGTATTTGTCCGAACCCACCTCGCTGCCGTTGGGCACGTACAGATCGACGATCCGCCAGCCGTCCACGGTCACGGCCAGGATGCGCCGCTGTGGATCATCCAACCCCGGAATATCGGTCACGGCGTCTTCGGCAGGCCGCTTACTTAGCACGGCCACACCGTTGTAGGTCTTCTGGCCGCTGTACACCACCCGGTAGCCCGCTTCCGTCAATTCGGCCAGGGCAAATTTGTCGTCCTCGGTCTTGGTTTCCTGCAAGGCCAGCGCGTCGGGTTGCTCCTTCGCCAGCCATTGCAGGACG